>CAZTEP010000213.1:0-3039 GCA_964612325.1 uncultured Anaerolineaceae bacterium | reverse complement strand
CCGATGGAGGTGATGCAAACCTTGTTTTTCAGCCTTTTTCTGCTTCCGGAGATGTATTGTTTCCCGGTGTATGCGATCGCCACCCTCACTTCCATCTTGCGCTGTTTCTCCTTTTGCAAGGCTATCCAAATCCCATCGGCTTCACAAAATAATCGCGGCGCTTTGGTCTGACCGGGTTCCTCTGCCTGATAGCTCTGCTCTTGTGCGGACAACCTCTGTCCAATCCTCCGTACCACCCGTCCCACTGTCGAGGGACTGATGCTTTGTTGACCAATATATCCGTTCACTTGGGCTGTGTCACGATAACTGAGACTGGCTGCCAGCGCGCTGATCTGTTCCTCCGCTTTTTGCGTGCGCCGTTGATATGGGGTGAAACCAAGCAATTCATCCAGTGGTGTCCAGATCCTGCCATCCGGTAAACGATAGCTTCGTCTTCGATATCTGATGCTGAACCTTTGAAATTGATAACATCGTTCTTGTGTGCGAACGCTGACACCCTCCGGGTACTGGCTGGCTTTCATTCTCTTTTCGAAATCTGAGAAGGCTTCTTCCGAAACTGCCTGGGTGGTTTGATTTACGATCTCCCTGATGTCTTCTTCAAGATGTTCTGATCGAACCGCAATTTGAAGTGTCTTACCCTCACCATTTTCCCTTTGTACGTGTATACTCATGTTGACTTTCATAGTCATTGGAAGTTCCTTTCGCTTTGTTTTTTCAGCAAAACTAATTGTATTGGAACTTCCTCTTTTTTTTCCTTGACTACGCACTTTTGAAACGCATACCTAGACATTTGGAAAACTCATGAAACCTACCTCAACATGCTATAATTGTATATATTCCTATGTGAGGTAAAACTTCAGAAGGTGCAAACAAGTTTGATGAACAACTTCATTACAAATGATGACACAAAAGACCTCAAAAGTAGATTGCTTGAGTTGATTGGCATTAGTAAGGAACTTAAATTTTTAGTGGGTTTCTTCTATTTTTCTGGGATAAGAGAGATCTATCAAGGTTTGAAAGAAAACCCTGATGTTGTCCTAAAAGTTCTGGTCGGTATGAATATTGACCGTACAAACTTTAAACTTTTAGAATATGCGGAATCTGACCCAACAGCTTCAGACTCAGAGCGAAGCAATGATTTTCTTGAAGATGTCAAAGCTTCATTAACACATGATGATTTTGACACCCAGACCTTCTATGAACAGATATCTTTTTTTACAGAGTTAATTAAAAACGACCGACTCATTATTCGTAAAACTCGTGAACCTAACCATGCCAAAATTTACTTTTTCTCCACTTCTGAAATAGGTCGCCCTAAGCTTTTTATCACAGGGAGTAGCAATCTCACTCGACCAGCATTAACATCCCAAGCTGAGTTTAATGTTGAGATTTCTGACAATGGCGTAGGAGATGCTGAGGCATACTTCGATTCTTACTGGGAAGATGCAGTAAAAATTAGTGAAGTGGACGAAGTAAAGACATCACTAATCAAGCTCATTGAGAAAGACACTCTGGTCAGAAAAGTATCCCCTTACGAAGCTTATGTTTACGCCTTAAAGAGTTATCTTGATTCATTTAAGCAAGAGAAAATAAGTCAGTCACTCCCAGACTTTTTAGAATCAAGAGGATATACACCCTACCGTTATCAATTAGACGCAGTGAAGCAAGCCCTCTCAATCATTAAAGAGAACAATGGCGTCATCATCGCAGATGTGGTCGGCTTAGGCAAAACCATCATCGCTTGTTCAGTTGCCCGGGAATTACGCAAACGTGGCATCATCTTATGCCCTCCAGGTCTGATAGGCGATTCCAACAAAAAGAGTGGCTGGAAAATGTACATGGAACAGTTTGGACTCACAGACTGGGAGATCCGTTCAGTAGGGGATTTAGAAAATGCAGCGGAGCTTGTTCGAGATATAGATGAGATAGAGATCATCATCATCGACGAAGCACATCGCTTTCGCAATCAAGATACGCGTGATTACGAACTCTTAAAAAACATCTGCCGAGATAAAATCGTTATTCTATTAACAGCGACGCCTTTCAATAATCGCCCCTCAGATATTTTTTCTCTCCTCAAACTCTTTATTACCCCCAAGAAATCTTCCATAACCCTGAGCAACAACCTGGTCGCACGGTTTAGGACCTACAAAACCACATTTGACAAGCTTTCTTATATTAGCCGCTATGGCAGGTCCAACGATGAAACAAAACGTGCCAAAGCCATGGCTGACTATGAAAGTTTATTTGGAGAAACACCCATTAATTATTCAAGAGTAAAACAACGCGCGCATTACCTGGCAGAAGATATCCGCGATGTTATTACACCCATTACTATTCGCAGAAACCGCCTGGATTTGAAGAACAATCCATTTTACAAAGAGGAAGTCAAGAATCTCTCTAACATTGCGGATCCGCAAGAATGGTTTTACGCGTTAACACCTGAACAGTCTGCCTTCTATGACAAAATCCTAACCACTTATTTTGGCCCTGCTGAAGAGGGAGGACAGTTTACTGGAGCAATCTATCGACCCTTTAATTATGAGTCTGCCCGTGATCTTGGTAACCTTCCCGAAAAGGAAAACTTTGAATACATTCAGCAACACCAATTGTACGAATTTATGCGGCGATTGCTTGTTAAGCGATTTGAAAGCTCTTTTGGTTCGTTTGAACAGTCTATTCGCAGATTCAAAGAAATCACCGAGCACGTTCTTGAGTTTATAAAAAAGACTAACCGCTACATTCTGGATCGCCCACTGCTTGAAAAGATTTACTCTCTGGACGAGGATGAAATTGAGCAACACCTCCAGGATTATGCTATAAAGCTGCTTGAAGAGGATGCTCCTAAAAACAAACGCGTCTATCATCTCAACAAATTTGTGTTTAAAGAGAAATTCATCCAGGATATCAAAGCCGACCTGGATCTTTACAACAGGATCTTAGAAGAACTCAGCTCAATGGATCTTGTCAAAAACGACCCCAAGAGTGAATGTCTTATCCAAAACATTCAACATTTGTTTGCCCAACCAGCGAAACCCC
>CAZTEP010000212.1:0-3071 GCA_964612325.1 uncultured Anaerolineaceae bacterium | reverse complement strand
CTCTCACCAGGGATTGGATTTAGACTTGATGTTGAAATTGCGCAAAACAGATAAAGAGAGCTACATCAAAGAAGAAATTAAGCCTCAAGCTAAAGACCGACTCGAACGCTCACTCATCATGAAAGAATTAGGCAAAAAACATGAATTGCAAATAGACCAAAAAACACTCGAAGCCGAAATTCAAACCGTTATCGGTCAAATGATTCGCAGCGGACAACTGGAAAAAGCTCAAAAAGATTTAGGCGCAAAACAATTCTCTGAAAACGTCACTATGGAAGCCTACAACCGCGCCATGGGTCAGGCACAGTTTGAACTATTGAAGTCCCTGGCAAATCCGGATGTAATTCAGGTTGAGGCCCCTAAACCCAAGAAAAAAACTGTCAGTAAGAAAACTAAAGAAGAAGCGACTGAAGAACCGGTTTCCGAAGTAAAACCTGCAGAAGAATTGGTTGAAGAGCCTAAAAAGGCTAAGAAGTCAACAAAGAAAGCTGAAGAAGAACCAAAAGAATAAACACAGTTTTAACATTGCTTTGATATCCTACAGGCAAGTTAGAAAGGAAACGATATGAACGATTTTAGATCTCTCATTCCGATGGTTGTCGAACCCTCCGCTCATGGCGAACGCGCTTATGACATCTATTCGCTACTGCTTAAAGAGCGTATCATCTTTGTCGGCTCGGCAATTAATGACCAAGTCGCGAATCTTGTCGTAGCGCAACTGCTTTATTTGAATCAAACCGACCCGGATAAAGCGATTCAAATGTATATCAATTCACCCGGAGGCTCCATTTATGCCGGCCTGGCAATCTTGGACACCATGAATATGGTCAGCAACCCCATCAGCACCGTTGCTGTGGGTGTAACCGCCAGTTTTGGTACCGTTTTACTGGCAGGCGGCACAAAAGGCCAACGTTATGCACTGCCCCACTCAACCATTCACTTGCACCAACCCCTCGGCGGTACAGAAGGTCAGGCCTCAGACATAGAAATTATGGCTAAAGAAATCTTGCGTTTAAAAGCGTCTTTAAACAATTTCTTCGCCAAAGTTACAGGTCAGCCACTTGAGGTAATTCAACGCGATACCGATCGCGACTTTTACATGACCGCAGAACAGGCACTTGAATACGGATTGATTGATAAAATCTTACAACCACCTGTGAAATAACCATGATTACGGATCAATTTCCGCAATTAAAAGGACTCGTTTTAGACATGGATGGAGTCCTTTGGCGCGATAATGAAGCGATTGCTAATCTGCCCCAGATTTTTGACACTATCAGAAAGCTGGGGCTTTCTTTCGTTTTAGCAACAAACAATTCAACAAAGAATGTGTCTGAATATTTAGACAAATTAGCCGGTTTCGGTGTTCATTTAGAAGCAGATAAAATACTAAGTTCTGCGCAAGTTAGTCTAAGCTATGTTCAAGACAACTATCCACCTGAGGCTTGCATTTACATCGTTGGAAGTGATTCATTGATTGACAGTTTTGAGCAAAATAATTTAAAGGTTTTGGACCTGGATGAAAGTTCAGTCTGTGACCTGGTTATAGTCGGCTTAGACATAAAATTAACCTATGACAAAATCCGTTATGCGAGCCAATTAATTAGAAATGGAGCTGATTTCTTAGCAACGAACACCGATCTGACTTACCCTGTTCCAGGTGGACTTATCCCTGGTGCCGGCACTATCGTTAAAGCCATTGAAGTAGCCAGTGGAAAAAAACCTCTGATTATTGGAAAACCAGAAACACCGCTTTTTAACCGGGCTATAAAGACCATGCAAATCAAGACCGAAGAAGCCATGGCCGTTGGTGACCGCTTAGAAACAGATATTTTAGGTGCGCAAAATGCCGGTCTCTTGAACGCCCTGGTATTATCTGGCGTCACATCCATTGAAGAAGCAAAACAAAGCAATCTAAAAATCGATATCATCGCGAATAACTTGTGGGAATTGTTACATGTCTAAAACACATATTTACAATTTAACAACAGAAACGCTCAGTGAAACCTTAGATAACATGGGGCAACCCGGTTTCCGCACCAAACAGTTGATTCAAGGTTTGTATAACAAACTTTACACCGACTTTGATCAATTTGATGCCATTCCAAAAAGCTTAAGAGAAACTTTGGATCAGCAATTTACCATCACCCCACTTAAGCTTCACAGCAGCATATTATCAAAAAACGAAGATACAGAAAAAGTTCTTTTTGAGACAGATGACGGTCACCTCATTGAGAGCGTTCTAATGCGCTTCGAGCGTCGAAACACCTTATGTTTATCTACCCAAGTGGGATGTCCTATGGCTTGTGCCTTTTGCGCTACCGGTCAACAGGGTTTCGCCCGCAATCTAAGCATGGCTGAAATCTTAGGCCAGTTCATCCACTTTCAAAGAGAATTACGCCAAAATAATGAAGCTTTGCGAAATGTGGTCTTCATGGGAATGGGAGAACCTTTCCTCAATTATGAGAATGTTTCAAACGCGCTTTATGCCCTCTCAGACCCGGAAAGATTAGGGATTGGCGCGCGTCACATTACAGTTAGCACGGTGGGCATCATTCCCCGTATCGCGCAATTTGCAAAAGACCATCCTCAAGTAAGCCTGGCCATTTCTCTGCACGCGCCTGATGATGCCTTGCGAACAAAGTTGCTGCCAGCCAATAAACAATACCCACTCGATGAACTCATCAAAAGCTGTAAGGCTTATATCAAGCAAACAAACCGTAAAATTACCTTTGAATATGCTTTAATTGACCAGGTGAACGACACCATTGAACACGCGCATGCCTTCGCAAAATTAATCAAAGGCATGCTTAGCATTGTCAACCTGATTACACTCAACCCGAGCAAAGCCTATCCTTACCCGGGTTCATCAAACCTAAGAGTGCAAACCTTTAGAAACATTTTAGTCGACCACGGCATTCGTGTTACCGTCCGTTTACGTCGTGGAATTGAAATCAATGCCGGCTGTGGACATTTAGCCGGATCAATAACGTCAAATGATATAATTTAAAATTATCGAAAATCTGTTTAACAAATGGCGTGAAAGCCTAAAAAAAACCCGTGATGTCACC
>CAZTEP010000211.1:0-3102 GCA_964612325.1 uncultured Anaerolineaceae bacterium | reverse complement strand
CGCCATTGAGAATTTTGAGGGTATTCCCCACCGCATGCAACTTGTGGCAAGTAAAAATGGTGTTGACTGGTATGACGACTCCATCGCCACAACTCCCGAACGCGCGCTGGCTGCCCTCAAATCATTTGAGGAACCTATCGTCTTGCTGTTAGGCGGACGTGACAAAAACCTTCCCTGGGAAGAGCTTCTCAGCTACGCCAGTCAAAGGGTGAAACACTTCATTCTCTTCGGCGAAGCCGCGCCCATGATAGCAGAAAAACTAACTAAATTTAATGAACAACAAAAACATTTGTCAACCACCCAGGCTAAGACTTTAAAAGAAGCGGTCCAGTTAGCTTCTGAAAAGGCTGAAGCTGGAGATATCGTATTACTTTCTCCTGGTGGTACCAGCTATGACGCATTCGTCGACTTCGAAGAACGAGGCGCATGCTTCGCGAAATGGATTGAAGAGTTATGAGTACCCAAGCCCACATCCAAACCAAACCCGCTACTGTAAGACGCCTGCGCATCGATGTACCTCTCTTGCTCATCGTCGCTTGCCTGGTTGTGTTTGGTTTGTTGATGGTCTATTCCTCCAGTTGGGATATTGCATGGTTAGCAGATAAAGGCCCTGCTCATATTTTCACCAAACAGATTGTTTGGGTCTTCGTTGGCACCTTATTGGCTACTGCAGCAAGTTACTTTGATTACCATCGGATTCCAAAACTGGTGGTTCCAATGATGTTTATGCTTTGGATACTCTTGCTTGCAGTACTTGTAATTAACAGGTTTGAATTTGGCGCGATTCGAGGTCTCGTTGGTGGCTCAGTGCAACCAGCTGAATTCGCCAAGATGGGGATTGTTCTTTATTTAGCGGTTTGGCTTAATAATCGCCAGGAAATTGACAGTAATTTCAAATTTGGTTTATTGTCACTGATAGCTGTGGTTGGTGTTGTGGCTATTTTAATTGGTTTGCAACCAGACTTTAGTGCAGCCGGCACCATTTTTCTTTTGGGTATTATGATGTTTTTTATTGGCGGAGGCGATCTGCGGCAATTGTTTATTCCTTTTGGAATTGCTGCAGGTGCCTTAATCTTCGCAATCAATTTCGTTGAGACGGTTAAGGTTCGCGTTGACGAATACCTTAGCCTTATACGTAACCCCAAAGAAGGGTCCTTTCACATTCTTCGTACTTACGAAGCCGTGATCAAAGGACGCCTTTTCGGTGTCGGTATCGGTAATGCAAACACTAAATTTACTGGTTTACCCTTGCCACACACCGATAGCATCTTCGCTGTCATTGCTGAAGAAACAGGTCTTATGGGTTCCTTCTTCGTCATTCTCTTATACGTACTTTTATTGTGGCGTGGTTATGTTATAGCCAAAAAAGCCCCTGACACATTAGGAAAACTGATTTCCTTCGGTCTCATTGGATGGATTGTCTTTGAAGCACTGTTGAACATCGCGGTCATTGTAGGCCTTTTCCCTATGGCTGGTAACGCGCTTCCCTTTATCAGCGCCGGTGGTTCAAGCATGATTTCCACACTCATAGCGATTGGAATCGTTATGAATGTCGCCCGTCAAGGTGAGACAAAAGAATCTTTAGAAAGGAGCCAAGGCAATGCGACTGTTGATTTGCGCGGGCGGGACTGGCGGCGGAGTGTATCCCGCACTAACCGTTATACAGAAATTGAATAAAGCCGGTCACGACATCCTTTGGGTTGGCACAGCTGAAGGTATCGAAGCCAAGTTGGTGCAACGCGAAGGCATCGCCTATGAAAGCATACAGGCCGCAGGCGTGCATGGTGTTTCCTTAAAGAAACTGCCAGGGAACCTCTTAAAACTATGGAAAGGTTACAAACAATCAAAAGCCATCTTAAAGCGTTTCAACCCAGATGTTCTGTTTTTCACGGGTGGCTTTGTTGCGGTTCCAATGGCCTTGGCGGGAAGGAAGCTCCCCTCCTTGCTTTACGTTCCCGACATCGAACCCGGGTTAGCACTCAAAACACTTGGGCGTTTCGCCTCAAAAATTGCTATCACAGTAGAGGACACCAAAATGTTCTATAAAACCTCCGATAAACTTATTTTTACAGGTTATCCTTTGCGCGATGAACTCATGCAATGGCGCAAAGTTGAAGCCTTAAATTATTTCGGCTTTAATCACAACGTACCAACCCTCTTATTCATGGGTGGCAGTACTGGCGCGCGTTCAATCAACCAAGCTGTATTGAACATTGTTGAAAAACTGACTGAAAAATATCAGGTTATTCATCTCACCGGTCACCTCGACTGGGAAACCGTTAGTAAAGCCACCTTACACCTTAACTCACGCTACCAAGCCTTTCCGTACCTCCATGAAGTCGGCGCAGCAATGGCTGCTGCTGACTTGGTTATTTCGCGCTCGGGTGCCAGTGCGTTGGGTGAATACCCCTACTTTGGATTGCCTGCTATCCTGGTACCTTATCCCTATGCCTGGCGCTACCAAAAAGTGAATGCAGATTACCTTGTAGAACGAGGTGCAGCGGTTCTCCTTGAAGACCAACGCCTCATCCCCGACCTTTGGCAAACTATCAATGACCTTATGCAAGATCCGAACACGCTCCAAAGCATGTCATTAGCCATGAAGTCGCTCACCCATCCCCAAGCCGCCGATAACATCGCAGAGCTCCTCTTTGAAATGGCGGAGGCAGAATGAAACGTATCCATCTGATTGGCATTGGCGGAACTGGCATGAGTGCGATTGCCATCTACTTGCTTGAAAAAGGCTTTCAAGTAAGTGGCAGTGATATGAATCACTCACTTTATTTTGATTTGGTACGCAATAAAGGCGCGAATGCCATCATTGGTCATCATCCTGAACTTGCCACACAAGCGGATATCGTCGTTCGCTCATCCGCTATCCGCGATGATGACCCGGAAGTCCTGGCAGCGCTAAAAGCCGGTATTCCAGTACTCAAACGCTCTGAGTTCTTGCCCGAAATAACATCAGATAAAGTGCTTATCGCCATAGCCGGCACGCATGGAAAAACAACCACTACCGCGATGCTTATCGAGGCGCTCATTCACCTTGACTTTGACCCAGGTTTCATTCTTGGATCCGAAATCAAGAGCCTTGGCACGAAT
>CAZTEP010000210.1:0-3139 GCA_964612325.1 uncultured Anaerolineaceae bacterium | reverse complement strand
AAGCAATAATCGGCTTTTTGGGGTCAAGTTCACGTGCCGCGGCAACCGCCTCAGCGACAATCTTCAAATCGGTCATTGTTTCCATTAAAAGCACATCCACACCTTCGCTAAGCAAAGCTTCAATCTGTTCGCGGTAAATAGCACGCGCTTCCTCGGCTTGCAAACGGCCAAACGGGGCCAATGGCACACCAAGTGGTCCCACGTCACCAGCAATCATAACCTCTTTAAAGGAACCTTCAACCACGCGCTGAGCCAGACGAACCGCTGCACGATTGAGTTCATTACACTGCTTTTCAAGCTTATATTTACTGAGTTTAATGGAATTAGCACCAAAAGTGTTGGTCTTAATCAACTCCGCGCCAGCATGGATATAGTCGCTCAAAATTTCCGCGACCATCGCAGGCGAACTGATATTGAGGTAATCAAAACAAGTATCAAAACCAATCCCGCGATCGTGAAAAATGGTTCCAATCGCGCCATCAGCGACAAGGGGTTTGCTGTGTTGATCAAGTCTGTTGATAAATTTTGAAGTCATTTTTTGCTCCTTTAATACCGTTATGCGTTATAGCTAACGGCTTGATGATGTACAAATATGGCTGCGGTAGATTGTTCCGGAATCATCTGGCCAACTGATGTTAAAGCCATATCCATCTTATCTTCCGCTGGTAAAAGCTGAAACAGCTTGAAATGTTCACTAATATCCGGTGCCGCAGGATAGCCCCATGAAAAACGTTTTCCCCTCTCAGGCGACAGTTTCAATTCCTGACGCATCAAGACACTACAATATTCACCAATCGCCTCGGCTATGCGCACTGCCAGACCATGAACATAATATCCCTCAGAATAGGCTGCCTGAGCTTCTAATCGCCCATATTTTTCTGTTGCCGCGCTGCCCACACTTACCACCTGAAGACCAACCAAGTCAAATTGTTTTTGGTCAAATTCAAGAAAGTAATCGCTAAGACTGATAGCCTGTTTACCCATCGTCCTCGGGAAACGAAAGGTTTGTAAAAGGTCTTTGCTGTTAGGATCAAAGACAAAAAGTTCCTCATCTAAAGCCTGGCAAGGCCAGTAGCCTATTAAAGCTTGTGGTTTCAACCAGTCTTCCCGTGCTGCTTCTTCCAGCATTCTTTCAAGTCTTTTCTCAAATTCTTTTTCCAGGTCATACCAGGCCTCCCCCCGAAGACCTTTCGCACCCCAGGAAACACGAAAGAGCGCTGTTTTATCAAGATAAGGCAAAATCGCAGAAAGAGGGAGCTGAATATAACGTGGAGAGTATTGACTTGGTACAGGGATACTTTCCGCTTTTGGAATAAGACCGCGTGCGCGTATTCCTTGTGAAACATACGATATTTCATCTTTTTTTAGCGGAATTTGCACTTTCTTAAACAAGTCATTAATCAGCTTTTCCTTTCCCTTAGGGTCTGTTATCGCATCCATTACAGCCAAACCCTCAAAGGCATCTTTACAATAAAAAACACCGCCTTGATAAGGCTCACCGTCAACATTTTGCATTATTTTCATTCCAAAAGCATCGTTAATAGCCGCGCCTCCAATAAGAACCGGAATACGCATACCCTTAACGCGCAAAGCCTCAACCACCAACTGCATTTGCTTGCTGGTTGCGACCAAAAGCGCGCTCAAACCAATTGCGTCCGCCTTTTCTTCAATCGCGCGCTGGATAATCGTCTCTACCGGTACCTGTTTGCCTAAATCGATGACATCATAGCCATTGTTTTCTAAAATAGTTTTTACCAGGTTCTTTCCAATATCATGAATATCTCCATAAACCGTTGCCAGGACAATTTTTCCTTTGTGAATCCCATGTTTTTTATCAAGATAAGGTTCTAATACAGAAACCGCCTGTTTCATCACCTCAGCAGACTGTAAGACAAATGGCAAAATGAGTTTACCCTCACCAAACGCGTCTCCCACTTCTTGCATCGCGGGAAGCAGAACCTGATTTAAGATGTTCAAGGCTCGCTCTGAACTTTGCTCTTGATTACCTTGAGCAATTAAAGAATGAATGTCCTCTTCTAAATTGGCCTTAATCCTTAAAGTGATACGCTTTTTCAAACGTTCTCTTGGCTCAAGTCCCTCCAGGGGATTAAACGCTACCCGCTGTTGCTGGTTTGAAGATTGGTGTTTTTCAAACCAGTTTACAAAATCGTCCAGTGCCTTGTCATGGTCATGATAAATAAGACTTTTTGTCAGATTTCGCAGTTCTTCTGGAATTTCATTGTAAGCTATCGTTTGTGAAGGATTAATGATGGCAATGTCCAATCCAGCCTGAATAGCTTCATATAAGAAGACACTGTTTAACACCTTGCGTGCCTCCGAAACCAGTCCAAATGATATGTTGCTCACCCCTAAAATATGGCCAACTTCAGGTATCTCATCTTTAATTAATCCAATCGCTTTAAGGGTTTCTCGCGCCGAATTTTGATAACTTGGATCGCCACTTGCCAGGGTAAATGTGAGCGTGTCAAAGAGCAAATCACTTTGTTTTAGTTCATAATCTTTTGCAAACCTTAAGTAGCGTTGCGCGATTTCAAGCTTTCTCTCAGCGGTCATCGCCAATCCAGCTTCATCAATCGTCAGGCAAACCACCATGGCACTGTATTTCTTTGCCAAAGCAAACACCTGGCGAACTTTTTGTTCTCCACTTTCAAAATGAACCGAATTAATAAGACAACGCCCGGGATGAGCCTTTAATCCGGCTTCGATAGTCTTCAAATCAACACTGTCAATCACAATTGGCACAGGCACTTCAAGCGATAGTTTCTTCACCAAACGTGCCATGGTTGCCGCCTCATCATCGCCCTCAGCTAAAGCGACATTCAGATCCAAAGCATGCGCGCCATAAGCGACTTGCTCATGCGCTAATTGCAAAATCCCTTCGTCATCGTTTGCCAATAACAAGCGTTTAAAAGCTTTCGAGCCAGCCGCATTCAATCGTTCACCGATGATAAAAGGTTTAGGATCCTGAGAAATCGGAATAGCAGAAACCATTGAAGCCAAAGCTGGCACAGGCTTAGGAGCAAGCACTTTTGGCTTAATTTTGGCCAAACCTAAAGCCAATGCCCGAATATGCTCTGGCCGCGTGCCACAACAACCTCCAATCGCGCGCACGCCATAC
>CAZTEP010000209.1:0-3143 GCA_964612325.1 uncultured Anaerolineaceae bacterium | reverse complement strand
ATCAGGGAGGAATTGGAGCTAATTAAGAATCAGTCTGAATTGCTGCGGACTGATGAACTGGTCGAAAAAGAAACCTTGTTGAGCTCTTTAGAAGAACAATTCGCTATGTTATCAGAAGAAGACCTTGAAAAACAAAAGAAATTTTCAATAAAAGAACGGCAGATTACTCATCTGCAATTGGAACTGGTGAGACAAGAAGAAAAACTCAGCACATTGCGTAGTCGTTTGGAAGATGATTTTGGATTGATTGAATTAGATGTGAGAAGTGATACGCGAGAGTTGACTCCATTGCCTTTTCCTGATTTAGTCATCGAATCATTACCGGAGACAATGACCTTGAGCGATGGTCTTGAGGACATCATTCGTCAACAAAAAGCTCAGATGCGACGAATTGGATCAGTCAATATTGAAGCAGAAGAAGAATATCAAGCTGTGAAAACGCGTTATAACGACCTCAACGCTCAAATTGAAGATCTTAATTTAGCCATAAAAGATATTCACACTATGGTTCGTGAATTAGATGAGGTGATGAAAGAAGCTTACTTGAAAACTTTTCATTCTGTAAATGCGGAGTTTTCAGCGATGTTTACAAGGCTTTTTAATGGTGGTTCAGCGCGGTTGGTTTTGGTAGACGAAGACTCACCAATAGAAGGTGGTATAGAAATTGAAGCACGGTTGCCAGGAAAGCGCGAACAAGGATTGGTCTTGCTTTCAGGCGGAGAAAGAAGCCTTACGGCTGTCGCTTTGATATTCGCATTATTAAAAGTGTCACCAACACCTCTGTGTGTACTTGATGAAGTTGATGCGATGCTGGATGAATCAAACGTAGGACGGTTCATCGACTTACTTCAGGAACTGTCAAAAGAGACCCAGTTTATTTTGATTACGCATAACCGTAATACGGTTGCTGCTGCGGATGTCATTTATGGAGTGACGATGGGTAAGGACAGCGCGAGTCAGCTGATAAGTTTGAGACTGGATGAGGTTGATAGCAGTTATATGAATGCTTAATTAAGTCGAGACCAAAATAAAAAGGACTGTTCAAAGTGAGCAGTCCTTTTTATTGTTTCCTATCTATTGTTTATGGCGTGCCAGGGTTCATGATGGCATTGAATAAGTTTTGTGGTAATTCTGGTTTTGATGGGGTGTAATCATTCCATTTATCGTTGATGACAATGTCGGTACGTGCCGCGCGTTGTTCATCGAGCCATTCTTCAAAGTAAACGCTCTTTAAATGTTCAAATTCTTGTTCATCGACCGGATTAATACCTTTGCCGAGTAATTGGATGATATGCCAGCCATGAACGGAATTAATAGGTTCGCTGATGTCACCAATATTTTCTAAAGCGAAACTGGCTTCTTCAAATTCCGGTACCATGCGTCCTCGACCGAACCAACTTAAATCACCACCGTTCATTTTAGTGCCCTGATCGGTTGAGAGTTCTTGAGCAAGGGTTGCAAAGTTTTCGCCAGCGTTAAGGCGTTCGATGATCGCTTCTGCTTCATCCAATGACGTAACTAAGATGTGACGTGCCCAAACTTGCTCTTCTTCATTGGTAACATCAACAGTAATTGCTTCCATGACCTTGGTTCTCAATATTGCCCCACGCAAAATGCGCAAGACATCTTGTTTTGGAACACCTGCTTGGTTTAAATTGCGAAGCAAATCTCGATAATCCTTGTTGTAAAGCTTTTTAGTGTAGGGTGTCGCAGTTGGCAATGGAGTTGGCACTGTTGTTGGAGTTGTTTCGACTGTGGGTACAACTTCGGTTGGTTCCTCTGGCAGGTCTTCTTCAGGTTCAGTTGGAATATCAGCATCAGTTGGTTCTGTTGTGATTTCTTCACCTTCATTTTCGTTGACTTCAGGTGTTTCGATGGCTGGGGGGGCCACTAAGGTTTCTTGTAAACTTGAACGTGTTGGCATTGTGATTGGTGTGGCGGTGTTTGCGGGGGTTGGTGAACCTTCAGGGTAAAAACCAAAGGTTTCCTGAATAAAAGTTTCTAATTCTTCATCAGTGACAGTGATGCCAAGCTTTTCAGCTTCTTCGGCAATTAATATATCATCAATCATATCGTTAAGAACACGATTTCCGATGATATCAGCCTGGTTGAGCTCAACCGCATTATTTTGCGCAAGAGCTAAAAATTGTTGAGCGTATTCAGGTGAGAAGCTTTGAAATTTAGTGTAATTCCAGTACATTTGATTGGCTTGGTTAATCATATTATTGCGCGCGTAACGGACATTTTTATCGAATACACCGGCTTTAATTTTGATATCACCAACGGTGGCAAGCACAGTATTTGGCTTAACAATATAGTTATCTATTAAGACAAAGGCCAAGACCAATGCAATGATGCCTAAGATGCCACCAGTTACTATCATTGCAATTTTTGCTTGTTTTTCTTCTCGCTCTTTTCGTGCGATGAATTTTTTAGTTGTGTGCTTGGATGTTTCGGGTTTTTTGGCCATAATCCATCACCAAATTAAAAATCAGTCCAAAAGTCGCCCTCAAAAGGAATTAAGGCGATGTGGCGAGCGTTTTTGATAGCCACAGCAATTTCACGCTGATGTTTGGCACAAGCACCTGTTTGTCGGCGTGGTCTGATTTTTCCGGTTTCATTGATGTAGCGTCCCATGAGATCAACTTTTTTGTAATCGATCTTCAAGTTTTTATCGGTGCAGAATTGGCAAAACTTGGGTCGTGACACAAATCGACGACGTTCGCCACCACGTTGGCCACGATCAAAGCGCTCATTGCGTTCTGGGCGCTCGTTACGTTCTTGTTCTTCATTAATTTCGGGTTTATTGTCAGACATTGTTACTCCTGCTTAATCCAAACGCACGATGATGTAGCGTAAGATCTGTTCATTGTAGCCAAGGGTTCTTTTTAAGGCCGCAATTTCGGATGGATCATTTTCAAAGGTCATATAAACATAATAACCTTCGAATTGTTTTCGAATGGGATACGCAAGTTTGCGCTTTCCCCATCGATCGATCTTGGTCACCTCACCGGTGTTTTTGATGAGGTTCTCAACGGTTTCAACAGCGGTATTTAAAACCGCTTCTTCCAGGTCAGCCTGGAAAACTAATACAGTTTCATATTTATGCATGCGCTCGAGGCTCCTTTCCTCGGGTTTGCTCT
>CAZTEP010000208.1:0-3160 GCA_964612325.1 uncultured Anaerolineaceae bacterium | reverse complement strand
ACGTGGTTGTTGAAAAAGCCACCAAAACGGTTTACAAAATCTAAACTCACTTCAAGGGATGATTTAATCAGCTTGCCAAGGTTTAAGCCAAGGTTGTAATATGGCAAATCGTAGAATTTTTCTAAGTAAGCTTTGGGAATGAGTTGCAGGTTATTATCGCGTTGATAGATTTCAAATCTTTCAAGATGAGAGGGGGAAAGTGAAAACCTATCAGAAATCTGTTTGAGTATGTTAGTTTGCTCTTTTTCTTTTAGTTGAACATAGCCTGTTTGTTTGAACGAACGTTGAGGTCGATTTAGCTCATTGCATGGCAATTCATTTGTTTTGATTAGTTTGACTGCGAAAAAGCCGTTTGTTACGTATAGGTGAGGCCAGATACGCAGGCTTTTTGAAAGATTTGGATCGTATTGTGTGTTTTCAAAATGAATTAAGCCTTGATTCTTTGTCGTTTGAAATTCCGTTTGAGCGATTTCGATGCAGTTTGGGAATAGATTAATGAAATTGTTTATCACGGATTCATCTTCTTCGGGAGCCATAGTACAAGTGGAATAGACGACTTCGCTACCAATTTTACAGGCTTTTATTGCGGATATGAGGAGCGTGAGTTGTCGGGCGGCAAGCCGCTCGCGTTCTGAGGAGCTGATGACTCTAAAAGGATGGCTTTCTGATACTCGCAAGCTTTCCATACTACATGGAGCATCAAGCAAAACACGGTCGAATGTGTTTGGGTACCAATCCCCAATTTTTTCGCCAGGATAGTTACAGATGGCATAGTTTGCCAATCCCCAGGTTTGACTGACCACTCGTAAGGCGTTTAACCGTGAGAAACTTGAATCGTTGGCAAGGATGAAGGCTTTGTCAAGGCTGCGGTCCATGAGTTGGGTCGTTTTTCCGCCTGGTGAGGCAGCCATGTCGAGAATAAGCTGGTCAGCCTGGATGGGGTCAAAAAGAGCGACAGGCAGAATGGATGCGGCATCCTGGATGTAATAATAACCAAAGCGGTGTTCAACAGTCTGACTTGCCAATGTTTCTGATCGCAGGATTTGACAGGCAGCATTCCAAAAGGGAACCGGCTTTGTTTGCCAGCCATAGCGTGATCGCCAGTCATTCAGAGATTCGAGAGGTTTAGGATTTTTAAGTAGGTTAATGCGAACAGAAAGGGGAGCTGCCTGGGAGGTGACAGATTGTAGTTTAGCGAAATCATCAGCAGACAGGTATGCTTTATAGCGCGTTAAGGATTCGTTGACTAATTGGCTCATGGTTTCCCGATAAAGTATAGTAGTTCGTTTTCAACTTGATCTTTCTCTATATCATAGCCTAAACCTTCAATGGTTTGGAGGATAAGTTGGTCATGATAATCTTTGAGAGAATGATGGCCCCGGAGATCTGCTGAAGGAAGGCTAATGACGATATGTTTGCTGTTTAACTGTTGGCAAATTTGGCGGGTGAGACCTGGTTTGCGTTTTTCGATGCGGTGAACTTCTTTGAAAAGAAAGACACAGTCAACGGATTGAGTTATTGGTTGAACTATAAAATCCTGATGGAGAATCTTTGCGAATGGGAAGTAATGTTCAAAGAATGTTTTTAGGTAAGTCAGTCTTGGTTTGTGAATATCCACAGCGATGAAGGTTTTTAATGTACTGTGGTTAAACCAAGGTAAGGCGAGGGGATCTAAGGCACAGGCCAGGTCAAGGATACTGGACGGGTAGCCGATATGGCTCCAAATACATTCATAAAAGTGTTCGAGATGAGGGAGACGTTCTCGACTCGAGGCATGTTTTTGCATAATACTTAGAGCATAGTCTTTCAATTCTATCGGGCTTGGTTTACCTAAAGTGTCATTGATTAATCTGTCGGTTTCGCCCTGGTAATCGATATCTTCAAGATAGGGGGCGATAACTTCATGAAGTTTTTTACGAAAGTTTTCCTTTATCTCGCGCTTGCTTAATCCTAATTTGGCTTCATTCACTATGAGGTCATTGAGAAAAGCCTCAGGGAGGTTCAAATAACGATATTTTCGTGATGCTTGCACCGCATCAATAAGTGATTGAATTTCCTGGGGATTAATTTTCATGACTTATCAGAAAGAAAAGTTCGTTTGGCAGAGCGTATTCGACTACTTTGAATGGTTTGCCTTCAATCAGGCGTTCAAATTGACCGCGATAGGTTCTTTCCATGCCTTTTGAGCGATTGCTTAGGCTTTTGAGTGGATAAGAAATAAGAAGATGATTGAATTTCAAATCGTTTAATAGACGTTCAGGTGCTTGTTTTTCGATTTGTGCCAGGAGTGGAAAAGTTTTGAGAATCATAATTAAATCGAATTGCTCATCTGGAGTGAAGTCTAACAAATCGCATAGCATGATTTCTGTTTGGGGTCTGGAGAAGGCAAAATATTGTTTGAGAAAATCAAGCATTGGTAGAACCACATCACCTGCACGGTAAGCACAAGTGGAATCAATGGGCATCCAGGGAATAGCGAGTGGATTCAAACCGCAAGCGAGGTCGAGAATAGACTTGGGTTTGGGAAAAAGCGTAAAAAGTTCTTGATAAACCCTTTCTAAATAAGGTAATCGTTCATTGGTGGAGGCGTGCAGGCGCATGATTTGTTTTAATGTGTTGAGATGCTCACAGGCGTTAGATTGAAGGGAATGCTTGAGAATTGCAAGCCACTTCGTGTAGTCTAATTTATGTGGAATGAATGCGCCAACTAATTGATGAAGCTTTGTACGAGTCGGTTTTAATGCTTCGGCAACAGTGCCATGTTTTTTGAGTTCCTCAGTACCAATTTTGTTGACCAAGCTTGGAGGGAGATTGGCATATTTTGAACTGTTTTGTACCTCTTGGATAAGGCTTTCGATCTCAGTTGAATTAGGCATGTAAGGCTCTCAGCTCTTCAGTGAGTTGGGTCATGAAGCGCAAATTGTGCATGGTAGCTAAACGCTGGTAGTTAGCATCGCGCTGGCGATAGAGATGGAAGAGATATGCCATGCTGTAGTGTTGGCAAGTTAAACAATCACACTCCGGTGAAATGGGTTCATCCGATCGTATATATTGTTCACTGTTGATATAGACAAACTGTAGCCAATCACCATCTTTATCAAGCTTGGAGTTTGTTGATTTTCGAGCATAGAGACGACCATGTCGGGCATCGCGGGTAGGG
>CAZTEP010000207.1:0-3161 GCA_964612325.1 uncultured Anaerolineaceae bacterium | reverse complement strand
TGCTTGATTCGGTAGTATCCTTTTGACCCATTTGTACATGCTTGCGTTCAGCAAGTCCTGCTGATGTAGTTCAGCAGTTTTTCAAAAATTGACATACAAACAGTTTAGAGATAAGGAGAGATATGAAAAACAAATCAATTTTATTCCTAAGTCTGATATTGATTGCCTTCGTGCTAATCAATAGTTACACACCCCAAGCCGTGCAAGCTGAAATCGCCATGCAGGGAGAACCAGTTTCTGAGATTGAAGCAATCCCGTACCATAAAGGGCAAGAACCGGTTGCGAATGATTCCACAGCACTTTCTGACATCGGTACCCCAGACTCCTTTGAAGATTATCCTTTAAAACTGGAAGGTGATAACCAAATAAACGGAGATATATGGGGATTTTTTAATGCTGTAGGTAATAATTTTCAGCCTATGACTTCTGATGTCACTTATTACAATGGTGGCTCTGGATGTATGGGTAGCACTTACAGTGGAGGTTATTGGAAAGCATTTTCGATTCCTGTAAATGTGCCATACGAGTCGAAGGGTGACAGAATATATTTCACTTACTATAATACTGTTGAATCACCAACGAACGGTCCTATTAGAGCACAGTTGTATAGAAGATATTACAATGATATATTTGACGTGGAAGTAGTTGGAGATTGGATCTTAGAAAAAACCGATGCCGGAGACCATTATACTTCCTTCGATATTTCAGACCTTGTTTTCGATACCAATTTTTGGCACTATTATTTTGTAATAGAACTGCCACAAGGTGATAACACTCGTGAGATTTGTGGGCTCCAAATTTCTTATGACACACCTGCTCCTCCTCTCTTTCCCTTGGCTTTTCCAGGTGTGATGACCAAACCCTAAATCCTGATAGCCGTCGTTTAGCAACAAGATTCTTTATTAAAAATAACAGAGCCACGACATTGTGGTGGCTCTGTTATTTTAGATACCAGGGATTTCGCATTTCAACATTTACCTGACTTATCTATGCTCTGTTTCAGCAATAAAACATCATTGCTCAACACCTGCCACATTCTAAAATGCCGGTAAAGTATTAAGGGTGATATTAGTACATATAACCAGTTCATTGTTTTCAATGCAGAAGCAACAAGAGGAATTATCACTTGCGAGAATTGTCTGATGCATCTATAATTAATCCAAATTAATCTATTGGAGCTATTTTCTAATGTCAGACAACGACGCCGTAAGTGTCAAAGGGTCTCAACCTACAAAAGACTCTGAAGACCAGCAAACAACCCAAGCCAATTTGCCCCCTACTCAGGCAAACCCAGAACCCGATCAGATTCCATCTGAACCAAAAGGAGAGCTTTCTATGGAAGATCTCTTGCAACAAATGGATGATGACCTGTTGAACATCGATTTACCAAAAGCGGGTGAAATCCGTGATGGTATCATCGCCAGTATTTCAGAAGGCCAAATCTTAGTAAGTGTTGGTGCCAAATCAGAAGGTATCATCACCGGTAAAGAATACGAAAGTATTCCTGAAGATGTTTTAGCCAATTTTGAACTTGGCACAGCCATCCCGGTTTATGTAATTACCCCCGAAGATGCCAACGGCAACCTCATCCTCTCCTTCGTCCGTGCAGTTGAAGAACAAAGCTGGATTGACGCAGAAGAAATGATGAAATCGGGTGAACCTTTTGAATCAACGATTGTGGGCTACAATAAAGGTGGCCTTTTAGTGCAACTTTCCGCAATTCGAGGTTTTGTTCCAGCATCCCAGCTCAGTTTAAGCCGTCGCTTTACCATGTCTGGTGAAACGCCCGAAGCCAAATACAAAGAAATGGTTGGTGAACCCATCACCGTTTGTGTCCTCGAAGTTGATCGCGAACGTCGCCGCTTGATACTTAGCGAACGCGCTGCCAGCACCGAAACCCGTGACCAAATTCGCGATATGTTGCTTGATGAACTCGTTGAAGGCGAAATCCGCAAAGGCCGTGTTCAAAGCATCGCCGATTTTGGCGCCTTTGTAAACATCGGTGGCATTGATGGCCTGGTTCACCTTTCAGAAATCACCTACGATCAAATCAATCACCCAAGTGAACGCCTGGAAGTGGGCAAGGATGTCAAGGTTAAAATCATCAGTATTGACCGCGAACGCCGTCGCATTGGCCTTTCTATACGCGCTCTACAAAAAGATCCCTGGCTTGAACACATCAAGCAACTAAGTGTTGGCCAATTGGTTGAAGCTCAAATCACACGCCTCACCAGCTTTGGCGCTTTCGCAAAACTCTTGGTGCCCGGTGATCTTGAAGGTTTGGTTCACATTTCTGAACTTTCTGACCAACGCGTAGATCACCCCAAAGCCGTCGTTAAATCCGGCGACCAGGTTACCCTGCGCATCTTAAAGATTGACGAAGAAGAACGCCGCATCGGTTTAAGCCTGCGCCGTGTTGATTCTGCCGCCTATGCTGACCTTGACTGGAAAGCCATCGCCGCAGATTTTGACCTAACTACCGACGAAGTAGACGAAGGCGAAACCATGGCTACCATCCTTGGCGAAGAGCCTGTTGCAGAAGCTGAAGAATTAGCAGAAAGTGTCGAAGAAGCTGTTGATGAAATTGCCGAAGATACTGTTGAAGAAACCGCTGAAGAAACTGTTGAAAAAACAGAAACAGACGACACGCCACCTGCTCTCTAAGTCTAAATCAAAAGCATACAAACGCCGGGGCCATCTCCGGCGTTTTTTATTGGGTATAATCAAGCTATGAATATTATCTTAGACGCACACCAAGACCTTGCCTATAACATGCTGGCCCTTGGCCGTGATTTTCGCCGGTCAGCGAAAGAAACCCGCCAACTCGAAATCGGAAAACCCTTCATGGCCTGGAGCGATGACGCGCTCAACGGATGGCCAGACTATATGCAAGCGCGCGTTGCCCTGATTTTTGCGACCCTCTTTGCTGCGCCATCGCGAAGCGTTATTCCTGAACATCGCGACTCACAAATTTACGATACGCCTGAACAAGCCCATCAACTCTACAAACAACAGCTTCTAAGCTATCACCGCCTAAGCGATGAAAGTCCAGACCAATTCAGGCTTATCCATAATTAAAGAGATTTATCAGACCATCTCGAAAAATGGCAAGCAACTTCAAGCATACAAACGCCTGCGCTGCCAGTCGGTTTAATTCCCCT
>CAZTEP010000206.1:0-3162 GCA_964612325.1 uncultured Anaerolineaceae bacterium | reverse complement strand
TACACCAGGACGTACACTCTTTCCCTACACGACGCTCTTCCGATCTTGTCAAAATTCCTGTTGACGCATAAGCATTGAGTAAATTTCCAGACAGGCCTGGACTGTGACCGTCAATAATTTTATAGTTATCATAAGCAACCAACAACTTGTCTAGTACGTCATCTTTTGCATTTATCACACCGACAAAATCCATAAACTCGCCTAAGCCTGGTATCGCGTTATTTTTTATAGGCTCTTTCATGGCTGCTGCATCAATGATTGCTCCTGCAGTCTCAAAAGGTGTTGCCGGCACACATGAAGGTAACATCATCTTTATGTCCAAAGCAGTTTCTTTAGATGCGTCAAGCATATATTCAAGTCCGTCGATTCCGCAAACGTTCACAATCTCATGAGGGTCGGCTATGATCGTTGTGGTACCGCACGGGACTATCAAACGTCCCAATTCCTCAGGACTGACATAAGCAGACTCGATATGAATATGAGCATCGATAAAGCCCGGTACCGCATATGCCCCCTCGGCATCAACAATCTCCTCGGCTTCATATTTACCTACTCCGGCTATTCTACCGTTGACAATTGCGATATCTCCGTCATAAATTTCCGAATTATAAACATCAACGATTTTACAGTTTTTAATCAGCAAATCCGCTTTTTTTCTGCCTGAAGAAACATCTATCAATTCTTTTAAGTCTTTTTTATTAAGTCTTCTCATTGTTTTTCACCAATCCTTATCATTCATATAACTCTAAAAACATCGGATTTTTTATCAAAAAGCTGGATTGTTAGCATTTAAATTTTTTTAGTAATGTTACCGTCTCAACATGGTAGGTTTGAGGGAACATATCGAAGGCGTGGATGGATTGAGTTTGGTAGCCTTTGTTGCACAGGCGTTTGAGGTCGCGGGCGAGGGTGCTGGGGTCGCAACTGACATAGATGATGTTTTCGGGTGCTAATTCAACCAATGCGTCAAGCGCTTTGGAATGCAAACCTGCGCGAGGTGGGTCGAGCAGGACCAGGTTGGGTGGTTCGGGCTTTAAAATGGGCAGTAAGCCTGGCAGGATGTTTTCAGCCGCGCCTTCGTAAAGGCTGACATTATCAAAAGCGTCAAGATTATTGACAAAATCGTAGCAGGCAGAGGGGGAGGCCTCAATGGCGGTGAGTTGCCTGACATCCGGCGCGATAAAAGCACTAAACAAACCCACACCGCTGTAAAGTTCAAGCACGTTTTTAGGGTTTAATGTTTTTATGATATCAAGCACATAACTTAGCAAAAGTTCTGTTACTTCATTGTTAACCTGAAAAAACGAGGTGGGTGAAACATTAAAATCATTGCCTAAAACAGTATAGCGAAGCTGGTCATTGCCGGCGAGATGGTGATAGTCATGATTTTTGTTGATATAGGCTGCGGATACTTCAAGCTCAACGGTAAGTTCTGGGGGGAGGTCATCATCGCCTTCAAACAATATGAAGAGTTCGCCATCGGTGTCTTCGCGAAAAGTAACTCTTGAGATGCCACTTCCGGGGTCGAGTTCGAGTCTCCCTAAAAGCTCGTTGAGGCCGGACATGGCAATGGGGCAATGCCCGATGGGGAGGATTAGGTTGCAATCCGCGCATTTGAAGCCTAATTTTCCCTCTTCGCTGACATGGCATTGGATTTGGTTGCGATAGTGCCAGGCGTTTTCACCGTGAGAAATGGTGGTGAGCAGGTTTGGCTCAATGCCACCGATGCGACTGAGTTGGTCGCGAACGGTTTCGAGTTTTGTTTCGAGTTGAAGATGATAGGGCATGTGTTGGTAATGGCAACCACCACAAATGGTGTAATAGCGACATTGAGCGGGAATGCGGTTGGGTGAGCTTTTTTGCCAGATGAGGGCTGTGCCTCGGGTGAAGCGTGCTTTTTCTTCGTTTAGTTCGACGGAAATGACTTCTTCGGGCAAAACGAAAGGCACAAAAACCGCGCGACCGTCCGAAAGACGGCCAAGGCCATCGCCACCGTAAACGATTTTTTCGATTTTAACTGAATCAGGCATAGAGATTCTCCAAAGAGCACTGGTGTCTATGAAAATGAAAGCCTTAAATAATTGTTTCAATTATACAGCGCAACCTTTTTATAAGGTAGCAAACTGACATTTTAATTTAGCGTTTTATCATATTCGATGCGGTCAAAATAACGTTGCGCGTAGATTAAGAAGGTTTGGTGATAGCCATCCCGTGCGTCGGGGTCATCTGCCAGCAAATGGTTGGAGTTGGGGAAGAATATATCCGTAAATGGGACTCCGGCTTTTGATAAAGCCTCAAGCATTAATTCACGATTACGAGCTGGCACGAGATTGTCTTTGCCACCGTATGCCATGAGTGTGGGCGGAGATTTTTCTTTAATAAAGGTGATGGGAGAACTTTGTTCAATCAGATTGATAATATCCGGGTTCTTGTAATCACTCAGGGACAATTTAATGCCTGTTTTGCGCTCGAAAACGGATTGAGCTATTTTAGAAATATGTTGAGTGGTTTCAAGATGAAAATCACTTGGACCGGTTTGAACAGCTAAAAAGGCGATGGGCAAGGGTGACTGATCCTGGCGCGCGTAGCCATAAAGTAAGGCGAGATGTCCGCCGGCTGAGATACCCGATAGCGCAATTTTGCGAACATTGAAACCCATTTCAAGGGTGATTGTTTTTATTTTTGTGATGCAGTTTTGGATGTTGTCTAATATGGTTTGGAAAGTGATCTGAGGGTGGTCTTTAGAAAGCAGCGAATAGTTCATGCTGGCAGTTAAATAACCGACTTTAGCATAGCGTTTGGCAGCATAGGCGATATGGGTTTTGTTTCCCATAAACCAACTGCCACCATGAATGAAGAGAATTAAGCCTTGTGGTTTGTCAGGGTCTATTTTGCTTGGTACGTAGAGGTCAAAACTCAGGCGATTGGTATAATCGTAGATGATGTCGGTGTGAATGGTGCCATCAGTCGGTTGCCAGTCTTCATAATAGCCAGCTCGGATAAGCGCTTCTTTAAGGCGTTTTTTTGCATAATGGCGCAGAAACAAAATAATAACAAAAAACGCAATGACGATACTTAAGCTGATGATCAAAAATTTAAGGATGGCTGTCATAGGCAAACTCATTTAGCTTAATATATTGTAATCAAAATTATCACAGGATG
>CAZTEP010000205.1:0-3190 GCA_964612325.1 uncultured Anaerolineaceae bacterium | reverse complement strand
ATGTGAAAGTTGCGCTGAAGATCAAAGCACACAAAGTTACCGAAGGTGCCCGCCAAAAGATTGAAAACGCTGGTGGCACAATCGAGATTATCGAACTCGCGTAACAATAATAAGGAGACAAACTCATGAAACGATCGTCCTGGCGCTATTTATGGAAAGCAGAAAGCATTCGCAACAAATTGCTGATTACGCTTTTGTTGCTGGCTGTTTATCGATTTGTCGCTAATGTGCCGGTGCCTGGCTTAAACTATGCTGCCGTGCAACAATTAAGCGAGTTGACTGGTGCCGGTGGTAGCTTGATAGGTTTGCTTGACTTGCTCTCAGGTGGCGCAGTTTCAAGGTTCTCTGTGTTAGCAATGGGTGTTTACCCTTATATTACTGCACAAATTATCTTGCAATTGCTAACCCCAGTTATTCCGGCGCTCGAACGCAAAATGAAAGATGACCCGCGTGAAGGCCGCATTTGGATGGAAAAATGGACTGTAATCCTTACCATCCCAATGGCGTTACTTTCTGCGTTTGGTCAGATAAACATATTTAATCAAATGTTGGGTGGGCAGTCTGTTATTCAACATTATGGCTTTAGTGGTGAAAATCTGTTGCCAACTTTAGCAGCGATTATCACGATGGTTGCTGGTACCATGTTTGGTATTTGGATCGGCCAGTTGATCTCAGAGTTTGGTTTACGCAATCAGGGTCTTAGCCTGATTATCTTCTCAGGTATTGTGTCGCGTTTCCCGGCAACAATCGCGCAGATGGTGCGCAGAACAGACCCACTGAACCCAACTGAGTATATTTCTGACCCATGGTGGGCATTCATCATCATCTTTGCGGTATTTCTACTGACCATCTTTGGCATTGTCTATATGCAACTTGGTCGCAGGAATGTCCCAGTTATGTTCCCGGGACGCCGTGTGGGTAACCGCATGTCAATGCCTGTACGCAGCCAGTTACCTTTGATGATCAACATGGCTGGTATGATTCCAATCATCTTTGCGCAAAGCTTCTTGACCTTCCCAGCTATCTTGGCTTCGTTCTTCCTGAAGAACACCAGCTGGGTGGGTAAGGCGGCAAACTGGGTATACACTAATTTTAGTGGCGATACCTGGTGGTATCCCTTGATGTTCTTCTTATTGGTTGTTGCGTTTTGTTACTTCTATACGGATGTGCTCTTTGCGCAGCAAGACTACGGAGAAAACCTAAAGAAACAAGGTGCTCAAATTCCTGGTGTGGTGCGAGGCAAACCTACGCAAGATTACCTCACGCGCGTGCAACGTCGTATCACATTACCGGGTGCCATCTTCTTGGGTATCATCGCGGTGTTGCCTTATATCATGACCGCTGTTTTCAAACTCTTTGGCAAAACAGACATTGCCGGTTTAGGGCTAATGCAGGCTTCAGGTCTTTTGATTGTAGTGGGTACTGTGCGCGAAATCGTGCAATTAATTGAAACCGAATTGCGCATGCATGGTTATGATGACAGGTTGATTAACTAAACGAGAATTTTAACATGAAAGAAAACGCCACGATTATTGTGTTATTAGGACCTCCTGGGTCTGGCAAGGGAACGCAAGCTGTTCTTCTTGCTGAGCGTCTGGGTGTGCCTCACATTTCAAGCGGTGATTTGTTCAGAGAGCATTTAGCTAACGAAACACACTTAGGAAAAGTGGCTGCCACTTATGTCAATAAAGGCGAATTAGTGCCCGATGAAATCACTATTACTATGTTGAACGAACGCCTGATGGAAGCTGATTGTGATAATGGTGTGGTTTTAGATGGTTACCCACGCACACTTGTGCAGGCTTTGGCGCTTGAGTCCCACTTGGACAGTAACAACGAAGAACTCACAATGGTTGTAAACCTAATCGTCCCTGAAGAGCTGATTGTTAAGCGTCTTGGCGGGCGGTGGATGAGTAAAAGTGGTAATGTATACCACGCGGAATATAATCCGCCTAAGGTAAAGTGGATTGATGATGAAGATGGTAGTGAACTGTATCAACGTGAAGATGATAAGGCAGAAACGGTGCTTCATCGCATAAAAATTTATAATGAACAAACTTCCCCATTGATCGATCATTTTCGAGAAGAAGGGATGTTGGTTGAAATCAGTGGCGTTGGCGAGATTTCAGAGATCAATGATGCTATCTATGAGGCGCTTGGATAATGGGTGACTTTGTATTTGGTGTCAATCTGAAATCAGCCAACGAGCTTAACATCATGCGCGAAGCTGGGCGCCTAAACGCGCTTACGCTTCAAGCTGTGATGGATGCCATCGCGCCGGGTGTGAGCACGGGTGAGCTAAACGAAGTCGCCGAGAGCTTTCAAAAAGCTCATGGCGTTTACTCTCCGTTCAAGGATTACGACCCGGGTAATGGCATACCATACCCAGGCAGCATTTGCACCAGTATAAATGAAGAGTTGGTGCATGGTATACCCGGAAACCGAAAGTTGCGCGAAGGCGACATCATTTCGGTGGACTGTGGCACAGTTTACCAGGGTTACGTGGGCGATTCGGCGTTTACGGTTGGCGTTGGTGAAATATCAAAAGAAGCGCAGGCGCTAATTGACACCACTAAACGCGCGTTGGAAATTGCTATTGAGCACATGCGCCCAGGCAATCGCAGTGGTGATGTGGGCGCTGCCATCGAAGAGTACGTTGAAAGTCAAGGTTTTTATTGCACTCATACCTATACTGGTCATGGGGTTGGACGTGCCATGCACGAAGCACCACAACTGCCAAATTATGGCAAACGTGGCACTGGCTTTGTTTTGCGCGAAGGTATGACCATCGCCATTGAACCAATGGTGTTGGTGGGTGGGCGGCAAACCCGTGTTTTGAGAGACCGCTGGACAGTGGTTTCGAGAAATGGCGGCTTAACTGCACACCAGGAACACACCATAGCGGTTACCAAAGAGGGACCATGGGTGTTAACAGAAAAATGAGAAAAACTTGCCAAAACCGCGGCGAAAGAATATAATTAAAATTTTGCGGTTAAAGAAGGAGTATGCTAGATGAAAGTATCGGCTTCAATAAAAAAACGCTGTAAAAATTGTAAAATCGTTAAACGCGAGGGACGTTTGTATGTCATCTGCAGCAACCCCCGACACAAACAGCGACAAGGATAAGGAATAAGATTATGGCTCGTATTGAAGGTGTTGACCTCCCGCGCAACAAGCGCATTGATATCGG
>CAZTEP010000204.1:0-3204 GCA_964612325.1 uncultured Anaerolineaceae bacterium | reverse complement strand
GCAATTGAGCGCGGGGAAAAGAATTGGTCTATTGATACTTTGGTCAAGGTGGCCGGGGGACTGAATGTGGCAATTAACGATTTGCTTGTCTTGCCTTCAAAACCAGAGGAAATTAAGAAGTTGAAAAAAACTATTACTACAGAAATCAATGAATCTTCCGCTGAAGTTCTCAAAATATTTTCTGATATGGTAAGGGGCTTAAAGTCATTAGAAGCCAATTTGACCATTGAGAAAAGAACGAAGAAAAAATAAATTCATTTCCTTTAACTTAAATTTATAGTTTCAAAAATCCCCTTCAGTATTTCCAGAACCTTATCCAGTTCCTGTAATATGACCACCAACATATCATTCATTTTTCTGCCTCACCAATAAGATAAACGTCCAAGACCAGAAACCCATAGAGCCGGCAGTGTTGCGATTCGTCATCCTCAACGATTAGTATTTTAGATTTGTTCTTTCCAAGCATCACCTAATTTATAATTTTAAAATATCCATCTTACGTTATACAGTGCCATTTCCGTGCCATATATATAACCTGATGATTTTGTTGGATAGAGCGATGATATATTTTTCTAATATTCGACAAATATGTCGGATAGATCGACAATTATGACGTGATCTGGCAAAAGAAATTCATTAATCTATTTAGAGAAACATAACTTCATTTTCATTGGCCCCATTACACGGTAAAATGGTTTCCCACGAAATGATGAAACAGATTGAAGCAAGAATGATATATTATTTTCATCATGGAATTGATCATTGCTTTATCGAATATTTATCCAGTTCCAGAAGATGATCCAGAAGACCCCACACTTTGAAGGATTCTTTTCCCTGAATTGATTTTTCCACCTTCCAGAGGACATGAAACGCACGGAGAAGGTCAATCAAAGGAGCATCTTCAATGTTTTTCGAATCTACCGCTTCCAAAATTCGAACTTGGAGTTCCGTCAGTTGCAAACTTTGAAGCTGTCGGTATTTTGTGAGGATACCTTTTTCATGGCATAATACTGCAAGACGCCGGGTCACTGTCGGAATTGAAATGCCCAGTTCCTTTGAAATTTCTTCCTGAGTTTTTCCGGACTCCCTCAACTTAATTAAGACCACTTCATCAATTTGTTTTCTTGGCCGGGCCATTGACCATATCTCCAATTTTGATAGTTTTGATTATTTTTGGTTTGGATTTCTGATCACATGAAAGCACCTATGCAAATAGAATTTCTGTCTGTGTGTATGGGGGGGGTATCGGCAATCCGTCACAATCCTTTGCTGGTAATGGTTTGCATGTATCCTTTTCTGTTTCGGCATCCGTAACGTGAGGATATGTATACGTCACATTCTCGGCATTTTGGATAGCTAAATCTGTTTCTATTGCTTTTTCGCAACCGAAACGTGACGAATGATTATTGGTATTAGTAACAGCCAAATGCTTTGCTGTTGTTGGGTGTGACGTGTGACGGCAATTTTCAGAGGAAGATGTATAGCGAACAAAAGCATCTTCAAATTGTTCTCGCTCATAACCTTTAGCGGTCTCATATCCAAATCGGATAGTTTTGCTTTGAATGCCATAGTTTTTCAGTTTTCCGGCGAGCTGTTTAGGTGTTATCTGTATGCCCTTGTTGAAAGTCAGCCAGGGTCTTTCATCATCGATACACAATGCCTGAATCAAGTTCGCTGTGCTGATTCGCTCAACCTTCCTTTCGTTAAATATCTCTTGAATGTCAGAAAGCAACTCTGTTCCAATCGTCTGTGATACACTTTCGCCACCCGAGAGCTTTAGTGCCGACTTTATCCCGATCTGTAGCCATTCAGACCCAGCGATTGTGGCAATTGCAAGCAAAGGTTCCCAGTTATCTTGAGCCCGGTCATTAAGGCTGGGGGGTAATGAAGGTTGCACCTGCCTAATCTGTTCGTGGTAATCTTCGGCAAACCGTGCCAGCTTAGAGCGTAATTCATCAAAAAGGGCGGGTTCTGCTTGGCGTATTCTTTCAACCTTCTCATGTGGCAATTTCCTGCGTAACTCCAGAACAATGGCCCTATCCATAAGCGTGCCTGCAACGTGGCCAATGCCCGCAATCGCCTTTGCACCCCACGTGTTAAACTTGGTGGGGGTGAAATTCTCACCAACAGTGCGAATGACATATGCTGTGTCTCTTGTGTGGCCGCTATTCAGCAAGCCCCGCAACTCTTCATTGTCTTTCATGAAGGCATCTGCTTCATCGATTAGTAATGTTGGGCTCCATGTGTCAATTGTCCGGAAGAGTGCTGCCGGGGTTATGTTACTTGCACTAATTGGTCGTGCTACTAATCGCCCCATCAGAGCAAGCAGCAGCGTTTTCCCACAACGCTTTTCAGGTGCCGTAATGACGGCGAGGGGCGCAACCTGAACAGAATCAATAACCCAAGTCATGACTATCCACAGCGCTGTCGCTTGGGCAACCTCTTTGGAACAGATGATAAAGCGCTGGACGGTCGATGCAATTTCATTTAGTAGTTGTGGCGGGTTCACTGTGTGAGGCCACGGGTTCACCTCTGTGAAGGGCGAGTTTGACTCGCTTGCTTTTCGGGTTCCTCTGACTGCTTCATCTAATTTTGCAACTCGAACACCCAGCGCCTTTGATTCTGCTTTTCTTAGTCGTTCATATTCTAAGGAGGGCAATGCCGCTAATCTTTGAATTGAAGAATAAAGCGGGTTCTCTTTATTGTCAATTTTGTCGGGGTTGTCGATATGATCCTGTCCCGCATCGCTGGAAAGAATCATGGTTTACCTTCCTCAACTAAGTTTCGGATGTCAGACGCCCGCCATACCGTTACTCTCTCTGAAAGTTTTATGGGTTGTGGAAAACGACCGACTTTTACCCCGGCCCACCAGCTTGAACGAGAAACTGGTATGAATTTAAGGACCTGTTTGATCCTCATCAATCCAGTTTCGGGGATGTTGGCTAACTCTTGAATTTTGGAATCTTTTGACATGCTGAGCCCTCCATATTTGTTTGTTGAGCTCAACATAATTAACAATCAAAGAAAATAGTATGTGGAAAGAAGGGGAAGGCTTATTTCCTACGTTTTTTAGGAATATCTAATTTTAATTCCTTGCAGACTGACTTGATTATATTTTCTGCTTTTTCGTGAGCATAACGTACTTGGTTATAGTATGATTGGGGAAGTTCTGAATTTAGATCCCTTGAACCAAGGGAGCCCTTA
>CAZTEP010000203.1:0-3206 GCA_964612325.1 uncultured Anaerolineaceae bacterium | reverse complement strand
AACCGAAAGGGATTAGACCGGTCCGGGAGAGCCCGATAACGCTCGCCTTGAGTGCGACACATTGGTGTCGAATTGAGGTGGTTCCACGGAACCTGGCTTTCGTCCTCAGCAGACGAAAGCTTTTTAATTTAACTGTGTCATTTTGAAAAGAAGCAAGGACACGAAAGAGGATAAGATGACAAATTTACCAAAAACTTATGACCCTAAGGCTTATGAAGAAGCTATTTACAAGCGTTGGGAAGAAAAAGGCTATTTTAAGCCGACCAATGATCCCAATCAATCAGGACACGACCCGAGTATTGAGCCGTTTGTCATAGTTATCCCACCGCCAAATGTTACCGGGGCATTGCATCTTGGGCATCCGATGTTTGTTACCATTGAAGATATTATGGTGCGCTATCATCGCATGAAAGGCGTGCCAACTTTATGGGTACCTGGGACTGACCACGCCGGTATCGCTACTCAGTTGCAGGTTGAAAAGCTTTTAGCAAAAGAAGGCACCAGCCGTGAAGCGCTTGGACGTAAGGCTTTTGAAGCACGGGTTTGGGACTGGAAAGAAAAGTATGGCGGAGAAATTTCACATCAATTACGTCGCTTAGGCGCATCGTGTGATTGGGAACGCGAACGATTTACCCTTGATGAGGGCCTCTCGAATGCCGTGCGCGAAGCTTTTGTGCGCTTGTGGGAGAAAGGTCTTATTTATCGTGGCGCGAGGATGATTAATTGGTCACCTGGTTTACAAACCGCGGTGTCAGACCTTGAAGTGGAGTATTCCGAAGAAGCCGGCAAGTTATATTATTTTAAATATATGCTTGCTGATGGTTCCGGCAATTACTTGCCTGTTGCAACTACTCGCCCTGAAACCATTCCAGGGGATACAGCAGTAGCAGTCCATCCGGAAGACGAACGTTATGCAGCTTTTGTGGGTAAAAAGGTGATCGTACCTGTTTTAGGGCGTGAAATACCCGTGGTCGCTGATAGTTATGTGGAGAAAGAATTTGGTACCGGCGCTCTCAAGATTACACCGGGGCATGACCCACATGACTATGAAATTGGCTCGCGGCATAACCTTGAAGTGCTGAATATTATGAATAAAGATGCCACGCTTAACGAAAATGCGGGTCCTTATGCTGATATGGATCGTTTCGTGGCGCGCAAAGCAATTTGGGCGGACATGAAAGAAGCCGGACTGGTTATAAAAGAACAAGATTACCAAATGAATGTGCCTCGTTCTCAACGAGGTGGTGAGATTGTAGAACCAATGGTGTCTACACAATGGTTTGTAAAAATGGATAGTCTGGCTGCGGCTGCCGCGAAAGCAGTTGAAGCAGAAGAAATTAAGTTTGTGCCAGAGCGGTTTACCAAAGTGTTCTTGAACTGGATGTATAACATTCAAGACTGGTGTATCAGCCGTCAGCTTTGGTGGGGGCATCGGATTCCGGTGTGGTATTGCCTGCATTGTGATGAGCAAATTGTAGCACGCGAAACACCTACAGTGTGTACTGCTTGTGGGTCAAAAGAGTTAGAGCAAGACAAAGATGTATTGGATACTTGGTTCTCATCTGGTTTGTGGCCATTCTCAGTGTTTGGTTGGCCTGAGGAAACACCTGATTATAAGTATTTTTATCCGACCAGTGTGATGGAAACGGGTTATGACATTCTCTTCTTTTGGGTGGCACGTATGGTGATGGATGGGTTGGAATTCACCGGTCAGGTGCCGTTCCATACGGTTTATCTGCATGGCATGATCCGCGATGAAAAAGGCCAAAAGATGAGCAAAACCAAGAATAATGTGATTGATCCGCTGATTTTGATGGATGAATATGGTACTGATGCTTTGCGCTTCACGCTGTTGGTGGGTTCAACACCCGGAAATGACCAAAATGTTGGTGTGAAAAAGGTTGAAGGTAACCGTAATTTCGCAAACAAGGTGTGGAACATAGGTCGATATGTTATCAACGCTTTGGATCGTATCGATTGCAAAGCGACAGGTGACCCGGAGTGGACTCTTGCTGATGGCTGGATTTGGGCGCGTTTAAAGCAAACCGTGAACAGTGTCAACAGCTTGTTTGAAGCCTATCAATATGGTGAGGCAGGCAAACAAATCTATGAGTTTTTGTGGAATGATTTTGCTGACTGGTATCTTGAGGCTTCTAAACGACAGCTCGCGCAAGGTGGGGATATTGCTTACTACACAGCTTACACTTTAGTAGCAGTTTTGGATACCATGTTGCGACTGTTGCATCCCTTTACGCCTTTTGTGACTGAAGCTCTTTGGGGCTTCCTCAAGCAAGCCTGTGAAAGCAATGGACATGTTTACATACCTGAGGAAGGCTGGACCGAAGATTTAATTGTCGCCAAATGGCCTGAAACGATGGAACTATCAGGTTATGAAGAAGATTATCTGCGAGGTTTTGGATTGATACAGGATATCACCCGATCTATTCGCAACCTCCGCTCAGAGTATCGAATAGATGTGAATAAAAAACTCAAAGCTGTGATGATTTCTTCAGATATGGCTGAGCTTCTTGAAGGTCAAAAAGCTCTTATCGCTGATTTTGCAACTCTTGATGATGAGGCTTTACAGGTTAGCGATAAAATGCTGCCAGTGGAAGGTCTGACGGCTATAGTCGTTGATCGGGTTGAAATTTTCCTTGAATTAAGCAATGAAAGTGATGATGAGGCCGATCGCGAGCGGCTTGCAAAGGAATTATCTGAGGTGGAATCACAGATAAAACGTCTGAAAACTTTGTTAACCAGTCCATTTGCGCAAAAAGCGCCTGAAAAAGTGGTTAACGCGGAAAGGGAAAAACTTGCGGATTACAAGGTAACCGCGCAAAAATTGCGAGAACGTCTTATCTAAACTTTTGATAAAAACACTCGGGCACCGGGTGTTTTTATGTCGATTATCGCGTTATGCGTCTTCGTTCCAATTTCATAATGCGTTTTAAAATGGCAAGGGAAACCGCGTAGGTTGAATCCATGCCATAGTACGACAAACTGCCAGCACCAAGGTTTTGGCCTTTACTAAAGGGTGTGTCTGAAACGTAATGCAGAAATCCGAGGTCGAAAGGAAGGTCATAAAGGTTGACGATTTCGTTTAAAGGATGTCGGGCTGGCCTGAAAAGCTCATAAACCGCGCTGAGGTATGAGCCGGCTTCCATTTCAATATCGGTATAGCCTTCACGATAAACGACATCCATAAT
>CAZTEP010000202.1:0-3215 GCA_964612325.1 uncultured Anaerolineaceae bacterium | reverse complement strand
TATTGTTATCGGTGTGCCATGGGCATCAGCTCCAGAAACCATTAAAACATTTCTACCTCGCATGCGATGATATCGTGCCACAATGTCGCCTGGCAAGTGTGAACCAGTAATGTTGCCCACGTGGATATCGGCATTCGCATATGGCCATGCAATAGCAATTAAAATGTTTTCTGTCATATTTTACTCCTCTTTATAAACCCATAAATTTTATCATCAAAGAATAGGATTATTTTGGTTAATCGTCAAATTTAATGCGGTTCTCATGATGGCCACAATCTTTTTCATTTAGATTTTGGCCACATTCTATGCAAACACCCAAACATTCTTCCTTACAAATAGAATTCATAGGTAAATCTATTAATAAATAGTCTCTAAACAAGACACCAAGATCAATATATCCATCTTCAGGAACGACTTCCTCATTTACCTCATCCTGGAAGCGTTCGGGAAAAGCAAAAAGTTCTTCAAACTCACTGACAACAGGCATATCGAAACTGTCAAGGCAACGCGCGCATTCTGTCTCTATGTTTGCCATTAATTTTGCTTGAAACAGCAAACCTTCCCTTGTTCTCGAGAGTGTGTAATTAATCTCAAAATCTCTTAGATTTAGATCAGGTGGGATGAATATTTCATCATAATGTTGATGAAACTCACGTCTATAACCAATTGGACGGTTATAGAAATACCCCACATTCGTTCTTAGAGAATAGATTTTCTTTTCCATAGCGAGTACAATCTTTTATTAGTCGAAATGATTATATCATGTCAATTTATCAGTTTAATAATGAAAGGCTTCTATATCGGACATTATGAAAAAGCTCCTTATCGCCAGCAATAACCAACATAAATTCATCGAATTATCTTCGATTCTATCCAAATTACCAATTCATTTAGTTAGACCAAAAGATATAAATATCCAGATTGATGTCATTGAAAGTGGGGATAGTTACTATTCGAATGCTCTGTTAAAAGCTCAGGCATTTCATAAGGCATCAGGATTGCCTGTCCTTTCAGACGATTCTGGTCTTGAAGTTGTATCTCTTGATGGTATGCCTGGTATTCTTTCACACCGTTTCACACCGATCAAAGATGCTTCCGACCGTGATCGTTGCTTTTATCTTTTAGGTCATCTTGCCGAAAAACCACAACCCTGGTTAGCAGCCTTCCAATGTACAGCAATGTTATATATTAATTCAAGTGAAATCTACAGTGCTCAGGGTTGGTGTCCTGGCAAAATAATCCCTGATTTCAGGGGACAAAATGGCTTTGGTTATGATCCCATTTTTCTTTTAGATGAAACAAATCAAACAATGGCAGAACTTTCACCCATATTAAAGAATAAAATCAGCCATCGTGCCCGTGCCATTCAAGCATTAAAAGCTCTCAGAGATTGGTCAAAAAGTTAGTTAATCAATTCTTTACAATATCATCATCAGTTTTTAGCTTTACAAATTATGTGTTTCAAATAATAAGGTAAAATTCTCATATGCATTTTAATCATAAAACAAAGAACATCCTATTTTTACCTATCTTATTTTGTTTTATTATTATTTCTGGATGTCAATTATTAAATCGACCTCAGCCTACCTTAGGTCCACCTTCTGTGAACATAGAAACACCTTCTTCTGATGTTACCAACCGATTACCAACATTCACACCTACTTTATCAGTTCTTGGCAGTGAGGAGAATCCACTTATTTTTGGTATTGTTCAACCTGAAGAGAGTACTGAAATTATTGAGGCTTTTTCTCTGTTAAACACACAGTTAAGCCGTTACTTACAGCTTAGCGTTGATTCGCGACTTTTCAAAGACTATATAAGTTTAGAAATTGCGTTACAGAAAAATGAGGTTCATTTCGCTTGGTTGATGCCAACTGAATACCTGTTAGCGACTCAAAAAGACCTTGTTACATCCATCATAGGAGTTAACAATCTCGGTGTCAGCGCTTATGGTATTCAATATTTGGCACATCGCGATTCTGAATTAACTTCATATTATGATGTCGGTACCAACAAAGCAACCAGTAGCGCTGAACATGCTTTACAGCAATTTGCTGGTATGCGTCCTTGTCTTACGAATGATAAATCATTAGCTGGTTACTGGCTCCCATTGGCTTACCTTGCTCAAAATAATATCCCGTGGGAAACACCAGTACAAACCCACTCATACACTGCAAACATTCGTTCTCTTTATGTCAAAGGTGTTTGTGGATTTAGCTCAACCTATGCCATTAGCGCTGACCCAAGAACTTCATCAGCTGTAATTGATGATTTTCCAGACGCTATTGAAATGTTACCCATTATTTGGATTTCACCACCAATCATTCCAAATAGGGCATTGGCGGTCTCAGCCCAGGTTGAAATGCCTCTACAAACTCGGGTTTCTGAATTTTTGCTTGATTATTCTCGTAGCGAAACAGGAAAAGAAATTCTAAGTGCTGCTTTGAATTATGAGGTCTCAGCACTGATAGCTCAGACAGACAGTGCTTTTACTAATTTGCGAGAATTGTTAAGTTATACAAACATTAATCTTTTAGATTTGGTTCAACAATAAAATGCGCTTATTTAAAACTATCATTATCATTTTTATAGTATTCTTCTTTTTAATCGGAGGTTTTAGGATTTATATGCTTATTAGTACTGAAAACCAAATTAAATCTTTTGAAACAGTCGAAAATGAATTCGTTGTCATGGTTCCTGGTGCGGGATTAAACCGTAATGGCGAACCATCCGCGCCTCTAAAAGACCGTTTAGACATGGCATCAAAGCTATACAAAAATGGTAAAGTTCACAAAATTTTACTAACAGGTGACAACCGCTTTGAAAATTATAATGAACCTGGTGCAATGCGAACCTATCTTGTCAGCATCGGTATTCCAGATGAAGATTTAGTTTTAGACTATGCAGGTAGAAGAACCTACGACTCTTGCTACCGAGCGAAACATATTTTTGGTCAGAATAGCATCATTGTTGTCACACAACCTTACCACTTGCCTCGAGCCACCTTCTTATGCCAACAATTGGGTATTAAAACGCAAGGACTGCCTGTTGAGCAGTCCCGTTACATACGTCATCGTTTTTTGTTCTGGAATTTCCGTGAAATCTTCGCCACAATAGCCGCCTACTGGGATATTTTCATCATCAAACCGCTTCCCGTTCTTGGCGAACCTGAACCGATTCTTTTCAGTAATTAGAATTATTAAAATAGCTTTCCT
>CAZTEP010000201.1:0-3238 GCA_964612325.1 uncultured Anaerolineaceae bacterium | reverse complement strand
CAAACCTGATGAAGTGTTTAATAAACTTGTTGCACTAAAACTTTGAGACCACCATTATTAAAATAGCTTTCCTTGTCCTGATTTCACTTCATTCTCGTCTGTTACACGACTATCTAATTCTATGCCTGAAAGACCTTCCCAATAACGTGTATAGTCATGTAGGGGTGTAAAATCGATCAATTCATCGCCATTTTTTATATTAAACATTTGTTGACCATTTGCGGTACGTTTACGGGATACTGCATTTGTGATTGTAAAAACTTTGCTCGCAGATTTTCTAAAATGGCAAACACCTCTATCAGTCAACTTTCCAACTAATTGAGCGACAATCTCGTCACCTTCAGCTAATCGCCATCCAATAACGCCTTGACCATATCGTCCTTGTACAGGGAATTCATTTGCAGATACACGTTTGGCTAAGCCAAAGCGAGTAATAAATCCGACTTCATCTTTTTCATCGATAACACTCGCGCCAACAATATAATCACCTTCTTTTAGTTTTATGGCATTAACGCCAACAGCAATCAATCCCATCGCTCGCACGTCATTCTCATTAAACCGAATTGACATACCTGAAGCAGTTGTAATTAAAATATCCTGATTGCCTTTAGTCAAAAAGACATTAAATATTTCATCATCTTCATTTGTTTTTACCAATATAAAATTATTTGCAGAAGCACCAGGTAATTCGGAAATAGAAGAACGTTTTATCATGCCTTGTCTTGAAACAGTTACAACAAATCGTTCTGGTAATTCCTCTCTTTCCATAGGCACGGTAAATATAGCTTGGATTAAATCATTTTCATCCAATGGCGCTATTCGTGAAGCATGTTGACCGCCATCCACCTGCGCGTTCGTAGGAATTGAGAGCGAAGAAATCGCGGCTGCTTTTCCTGATGTTGTGACAATATACGCGTTATGATGTGAATTTGTACGCAACATGTGCCATGCAGCATCTATTCCACCCAATCGGCTTTGTTTGTCACCATCAGTTCGTGAAAGCATACCAGATTCATTTACTTCAATCCAAAAACTTTCAAGTGGCATCACGTCTGTTTGAGTAAAGAGTTCAGATGCCTTCTCACCTTCACCTAATTTTATAATTTGTGTTCGTCGAGGATCAGCAAATTTTTCACGAATTGTTTTTAATTCCTGAATAGCTACTTTACGCATTTCTTTTGGATTTTTAAGTAAATTCTTTAAGTCTGTGATAGTTTTGTTAACAAGTTTATATTCCTCGTCAATTTTTTTGCGTTCCAATGAAGCAAGTCGTCGCAATGGCATTTCCAATATCGCATTTGCCTGAATTTCGTCTAATTTAAATTTTGTCATCAAACTTTGACGAGCATCATCAACCGATTGAGAACGACGGATTATGCGAATGACTTCATCTATGTTCTGTATTGCTATGCGCAAAGCCGCTAATATGTGAAGTCTTTCCTCGTTTTTCTTTAATAAATACTCACTGCGTCGTCTGATAACTTCTAATCGATGATTAATATAAACCTTCAAAGCCTGCTTTAGAGGTAAGCGATGAGGGCTGCCATCGACCAAGGCTAAAATATTAACATTAAATGTTGTGTTCATTTGAGTACGCTTATATAAGGTCGCTAATATTTTTTCTGGATCTGTGTTTTTGTTTAAATCAATTACAATTCGCATGCCTTGACGGTCAGACTCATCTCTTAGGTCAGTAATACCTTCTAATCCACCCTCACGGTTAATTTCTGCTATTCGTTCAATTAAACTTGATTTATTGACATTGTATGGCAATTCCGAAACAATAATACGAATCCGACCTCTTGATAACTCTTCAAGCCTCGTGCGTGCTCTCATCTTAACAGTACCATTTCCGGTCCCATATATTTGCGCTAATGTATCGGAACTGTCATCCTGTAATATTAAGCCTCCTGTCGGAAAATCAGGGCCCTTTATATAACGCATGAGCTCCTCAACAGTAATATCATCAAGTGATTCCCAATTCTCGAGCATCATCACTAATGCATCAACTACTTCACCTAAATTATGAGGAGGAATACTCGTCGCCATACCTACAGCTATACCAGCAGCTCCATTTACAAGCATTGCGGGTACAGCAGCAGGTAAAACTTGGGGCTCTTTTAATGTTCCATCAAAATTATCATTATAATCAACGGTATCCATATCAAGCTGAGCCAACAATTCTATGGCTTCAGCTGTAAGACGCGCCTCAGTATAACGCATCGCTGCAGGCGGATCACCATCAATGCTTCCAAAGTTACCCTGCCCATCCACAAACCGATATCGCATATTAAAATCTTGCGCCATCCGTGCCATTGCGTCATAAACAGCTGAGTCGCTATGAGGATGATATTTACCTAAAACCTCACCAACAATACGTGCTGATTTTTTGTGTGGTGTTTCTGAGCGGATACCCATATCATACATTGCATATAAAATACGTCTTTGAACAGGTTTTAAGCCATCGCGCGCATCTGGTAAAGCGCGAGACACAATCACGCTCATTGCATAATCAAGATAGCTTTGTTGCATTTCATGATTTATATTGACTTTTCTAATATCGGATTTATTCATAGCCCAACCTTCGGCCTTTTTTCTTATTATTTCTTTTCAGCATAAATATAGCATAAAAAAACCCAGAATGATATCACTCTGGGTTTGTGTTTCATTTTTGAAGATAATCTTTAATTATCATCTTCATCATTAAATTCATCGTCTTCGATTTCGTCATCCCAGTCATCCTGATCTTCATCGTCAAAGTTTTTCAAGTCTTCTTCTTCTTCATTTTCATTATCTGATTCTATATCAAATTCGTCATCTTCAATGTATTCCTCATCATCATTCGCTTCATTATCGAAATCAAAATCAGGCCCATCATCAACAAAATTTTCATCAAATAATTCAGATTGTTCAAGCTCTAAATCCGTATCAGCTTTGGAACCATCTCCATTATTTTGCTCGAATCGTCCGGGTTTAAAGCCAGTTCCCGCAGGAATAAGCTTACCGATTATAACATTTTCTTTCAAGCCATATAGAGGATCTTCTTTTGAAGCAATTGCAGCTCCAGCCAAAACTTTGATGGTGTGCTGGAAGCTGGCAGCAGATAAGAAACTGTCCGTATTCAATGAAGCTTTGGTGATACCCAAAAGCACTTCTACATACTTTGCAGGTTTCTTGCCTGCAGCGGTTAAGGCTTCATTAATTTTGCGAATTTCTAATCGGTCTACAAGATCCTGAG
>CAZTEP010000200.1:0-3255 GCA_964612325.1 uncultured Anaerolineaceae bacterium | reverse complement strand
CTATGAACGCGTGGATCAGGTCGCACTGGATCTTCTTGCTGGCCGTATTGATATCATGATGGCTGACCACTTGCCTGTTTTGGAAATTTCCAAGAAAAATCCTGACCTGAAGATCGTTTATCAAGGTGAGCTCTCTACAGGTCCTATTAACATCGTTTTGCCAGAAGGTGACACTGCCATTAAAAAGGAAATTGACAAAGTCATCAAAATTCTTCAGGATGAAGGTTTTATTGACGAATTAGCGAAAAAGTACTTTAGCGAGTAAAGAAAAGTAAACACAAGCCATCAGACCCCAAATCGTCTGGTGGCTTTTTTGAATTTGTGTTTTTACTGCCAAGATCATTATTAGTTTGTTTTGCCTGTCATCAGGCAAGGATTGAAAGGTGAAAACTTGGATTTTCTTACCTTGTTACGTTATATTGCTTCGGGAACTGCTTACACACTTGGGGTTACTGTAATCGCGTTGCCATCAGGTCTTTTGATAGGCACTATGTTGGCTTTTCTGTATGTTTATGGTGGAAAAGGCATTGGCAAGGTGATGAATGTCTATAGCACAGTTATGCGCGGCATACCTCCATTAGTGTTGCTGTTTCTCCTTTACTTTGTCGTTTCCAAAGGCATAAACTTATCGGGTTTTTGGGCCGGGTCGATTTCATTGGGAATTGTAAGTAGCGCATACCAAATGGAAATCATCCGGGGTGCTTTGCTTTCAGTTGGAAACGATCAACTCATGGCAGCACGCGCGGTTGGACTCAGTCAAAAACAAGCCATTCTCAACATTGTTTTGCCACAGGCACTACGTCTTGCTATTCCGCCCTGGAGTAATGAGGCTGCTATTATCATCAAAGACTCTTCATTGGTATATGCCTTGGGTGTGCCTGAAATATTGCGCCGCGCTCAACTTATTGGCACAAGTACCCAACAACCTCTGCTGGCTTATCTGAGTGCGGCACTCATCTATTTTGTGCTCGTTACTGTGACCAATCGCTCGCTCAATCTGCTTGAGAAGAAACTCACAGTTCCATCAAATCATTAAGGAAACGCATCATGCCTGAACCTATTCTAAGTATTCGAAAACTTACAAAAAGATATGGCGATAAAGTTATCTTCCATGACCTTGACCTGGATGTCAATGAGGGTGACACGATTGTCATCATCGGGCCAAGTGGTACTGGAAAAAGTACTTTGTTACGTTGTATCAATTTACTAACCCGCTCAAACAGTGGCCAAATTTGGTTTGGTGACAAAGAAATTACTGCTAAAGGAACCAACGAAGACCGTGTTCGACAACAAATCGGCATGGTTTTTCAAAACTTTTTGCTTTTCAATCACCTTACTGCGCTGGAAAATGTGAAATTGGGGCTTATTAAGGTGAAGCACCTTAGCAAAGCTGCCGCGGAAGCAAAAGCCATGGAAGAACTGGAACGCGTTGGTTTGGCAAACTGGGCAGGGCATTATCCTGGGCAGCTATCGGGTGGTCAACAACAGCGAGTTGCTATTGCCCGCGCGCTGGCAATGGATCCACGTATCATGTTGTTTGATGAACCGACATCTGCTCTGGATCCGGAACTGATTGGAGAAGTTCTTGAGGTAATGCGTTCTTTGGCTTTGGATGGTATGACCATGCTGGTGGTAACTCACGAAATGGGTTTCGCGCGTGAAGTGGCAGACCGCATCGTTTTTATGGAAAAGGGTAGCATTGTGGAAGAGGGCAGTCCTAATGAAATGTTTAATCGACCAAAGTTTGAGCGTACCCGAGAATTCTTGTGGAAGATTACTGAGCTTTACGGTAAAAAGGACCATGACGAAGAATGATTGATTGGCTAAACTATTTCTCGCGTTTTAAGACGGATTTACTTCAAGGCTCGCTGATTACCTTGGAACTTACAGCAGCTGGTTTATTGATAGGGTTCGTGCTAGGTCTGAGTTTGGCTCTTGCACGCACCTATGGCCCGCGATGGCTAAGAGTCCTTGTCAGAGTTTATATTTCTGTGTTTCGTGGCACACCATTACTTGCGCAACTATTCATTATCTATTATGGATTGCCAGAGGTGGGTATCACACTCTCGCAAACTGTTTCGGCTTATTTGGCGTTGGGGCTTAATTCTGCTGCGTATCAAGCTGAATATTTGCGTGGATCTATCATTGCTATTGGCAGCTCCCAAATGCGCGCGGGGCGTGCTATTGGGTTGACACGTTGGCAGACCATCCGATTTGTTATCTTGCCACAGGCTTTACGTTTGGCGTTGCCCAGCTGGTCTAATGAGCCCATCTCGCTTTTGAAAACAACAGCTGTTGCCTTTTTGATCGCGGTACAGGACCTGATGGCAAGAGGAAAGCGTATTGCTGTTAAGACTTATGACCCTATTGGCAGTTATTTGGTGGTTGCGATTATTTACCTGGTGATGGTTTTTGGATTGGACGCTTTACTTAAGTTTGTTGAACGCAAAACAAGAATCCCTGGCTTTGACGCGGAAGTGAAAAAAGCGTGATAACTCTGCTGTTTTAAAGGATTCAACAAAAAAAATCTGTATTTATATCTTAATTATCTTGAAATGAGTGGAAGCGCACTTATCACCAGTGGTATACTTGGGCGTTGGTGAAAATTGATGATGCCATTTAATAAAAAAACAGAACTGTTGAAAAAAATCGACCAGTTTTGCCTTGAGAAAAACTTACCCACAGGCAAAATTGAATTTCGTGATATTCCTTTCAGTGGCGAATGGGGTATTGCCGCACCTTTGTTCTCGCTGGCAGCCGCTGACCCAAACAGAAGTGAAGCTGTGCCAAAACACGCTCAGGCATTGGCTGAAAAGCTCGCGAAATATATCGGCCTTCCCGTGGGCTTTTCGCGCACTGAAGCGCTAAAGGGGTATCTGAACCTTTACTACGAAACCAGCCAATACGCCAGCAAGGTAATTGATTACGTGCACTATGCCGACCACTGCTACGGGATGGCCGAGCCAACGGGCAAAACGGTGATGGTGGAATATTCCAACCCCAACACCCACAAACCACTTCACGTGGGGCATTTGCGCAATGTTATCCTGGGTAGTTCGGTGTGTAATATCCTTGAGGCCAGTGGCGATAAGGTTATCCGCGCTAATTACATCGGTGATATTGGCTTGCATGTCATCAAATGGATGTGTAATTACGAGATGTATCACGCCGGCCAGGCGCCATCAGCGGACATCATGCGTTGGATGGCAGATCTTTACACTGAGGCGGACCGACGTTTTCATGATGAGCCTGGGT
>CAZTEP010000199.1:0-3260 GCA_964612325.1 uncultured Anaerolineaceae bacterium | reverse complement strand
CACTCGTGCTGAGGATGATTTTGCGACAGAAGAAGATGATGACTTTTTGCAAACGGTTCAATTAATCAAAGAAATCGGTTTAAACGATGGACATGTTTTTTCTTTTTCACCAATGCCTAAAACTGTTGCAGCTTCTCTTGATAAAGCTGTAGATCCTTCCATGATAAAATCAAGAACCCAAATAATTAGAAATCTTTTAGATGAACTAAGCAAAGTTTATCGAAATAAACAAATTGGAAATGTGGCAGAGGTTTTATTTGAAAGCCGACTTCGTATAGATGAGAATTATTATATGTCTGGATTAACTGAAACAATGCAACGCGTTTTAGTTAAGTCAACCAGAAACTTGAGTAATCATATTTGTAGGGTAGAATTGATTAAACAGATAAACAATAATAAGTTTATTGGTAAGTTATAAATAGAATATTTTACGCATTGCGCTTGACGCATACGCCAAATCGGGTAAAATTCAACGGTTATGGTAGAGAACATTGCGTCCCATTCTGTAATCTGACAAATGGGATATGAAAGGATTTTTAAAATGACGAAACGAACTTATCAACCAAAGAAACGCCGTCGTGTGAGAGAACATGGTTTTCGGGCACGTATGAAAACAGCCGGCGGACAAGCAGTACTCAAAAGACGACGTCTTCGTGGTCGCCATCGCTTAGCTGCTGTGGCAAACAATCATGTTAAACGGGTAGTCTGGTAATATAGCACTATAGTGTTTTGTGAACAATGTTCAAGTTAGATATCGGATTAAGAGTTCCCAGGAAATTCTTTATTTAAAACGTTTCGGGGAGTCTTTTTCCGATTCCAACTTGGTCTTAATCAAGAAAAGAAATGAATTGGGATACTCACGCTACGCGGTTATAGCCAGCAAAGCTGTGGGAGGAGCTGTTCAAAGAAATAGGTGTAAACGCAGAATTCGAAATCGAATAAATCGCTTCATAAAACTGTGTCGTCCAGATGTTGATTTACTGTTTATAGCACGTTTACCTTTGTTAGAGAGCAGCTCAGATGAATTAGATCAATCAATTTACACACTTATCAATAGTGCAGGACTCTTGATATCATGAAAAAAGAAAATCAAGATTGTGCTGACTCTGAACCAGCACTAAAAGACTTAAAATTGAACATCAAAACGCTCCCGCGTGTTTTGTGCTTATTAATCATCAAAGCTTATCAGCGCTGGATTTCACCAGTTATTGCGCAAAACGCGTGCAAATACTATCCCACATGTTCACACTATGGATATCAAGCCATTTACAAGTACGGTGTAATAAAAGGCGGATGGTTGACCACTAAACGTATCGCTCGATGTAATCCATTTAGCAAAGGTGGAATTGATCTTGTCCCTTAATAAAGGAGAATAATGAAGAATAGATTTTTTAAGCTAATCCTTATATGTGCTGCGGTACTTTTTGCTTTGGCAGGTTGTGCTGTTGGTCCAAGAGCTGAAAGTACACCAGGCTTGGCAGCAAACGATAGTCATCTGTTCGTTTCTGCCGCAAATATGGTTTACAAAATTGACTTATTAAATGGAATTGAAGTGTGGCGCTATCCAACAGAAAAGAATGTGCGCATGATGACCTATGCGCCGGTTTTGTTAAATGATGAAACTTTTCTCTTTGGAGATATGTACAACACGCTCCACAAACTCAACATAGAAAATGCTAATCAAGTACTTTGGCAGTTCAAAGAGGCAAAAGGATGGTATCAATCCAAAGTTGCTGAGAAAAACGACGTTGTTATCGCTCCGAATACTGATCGCAATGTTTATGCCATCAATTCAAAAGATGGCACATTGTTATGGAAACATGAAGACACCTTTGCCTTTATCGCAGAGCCTCTGATAATCGATGATCTGGTCATTATCAGTTCACAAGATCATGAAATTTTGTGGCTTGACCTCAATACTGGTGAGGAAGTTTACGAACCATTCCCAATGAATGGCGCGGTTGTATCTAAGCCCCTATTTATCGAAGAAACCGGTCTTATTTATATTGGAAGTCTTGGAGATGAATTTGTAGCAATTGATCCTAAAACTCAAAAAGAAATCTGGCGATATGAAGGCACCATTGATGAGCTCTCAAGCATATGGGCAACACCCATTTATTTGGACGGTCAACTAATTTTCAACGATGACTTAGGCAATGTTATATCAGTTGATCCACTAACAGGCAAAGAAAACTGGACCTTAGCATCATTGGGAAAGATGTTAGCTGGTTTAGCAGCTTTAGGTGACGACAAATTCTTAGTCGCCAGTGAAAACGGTGAAATTAGTGTTTATGACCTTGAAAGACGTCCTGTGAGACAATTTCAAATTGAAAAAGCTAAAATCTACACCACGCCCCTTGTTACAGATAATTTGATAATTATTTCGCCAGTTGGTGCACCCGCATTGATTTATGCTTATGGGTTTGAATTATCTGGCATGCCAACATGGACTTACAAACCAGGGAAATAAGGAGAAATTATGAATATCTGGGAACTAATTGTTGTACAACCTATGACTAACATTCTTCTCCTCATTACCATGTTGGTGAAGAATTTTGGCGTTGCTATCATTTTGTTTACCATCTTGATTAAACTCCTGACCTTACCATTGACCGCTAAGCAAATTAAATCGCGGAATGCCCTGACGGAACTACAAAATGACCCGCAATATAAAAAAATTCAAGAAAAGTATAAAGATGACCGAGAAAAATTAGCCATTGAACAAAACCGCATTATGAAAGAGAAAGGTATTAGTCCATTTAGTTCTTGTTTGCCATTACTCTTACAAATGCCGATAATCTTCGGTTTGTATCAATCCATTATGCGAGCTATGGCCAGTACGCCATTGGAATTGTTTAAACTTGAACGCATCATTTATCCTTTCATTGATCCGAGCAAAATTATCCCAATTCAAAATCGCTTTTTATGGATGGATCTGGGTCAACCTGAAAGACTGATGGTGTTTGGCGTTGGCATACCAGTTTTGGCTATCTTGGTGTTTATTTCAACATATCTGCAAAGTAAAGTTATGGAACCACCAAACGCTGATGCTGACTCTACAGCTGCTGCAACCACAGGAAATATGAACATCATTATGCCATTCTTCATGGGATATATGGCTTATCAATTTTCAGCTGGTTTAGCGCTTTATTTCGTCATTTCAAACTTAACAACTATGCTTCAATATGCACTGATGGGTGAATTGAACTTCAAAAACTTGATTCCTCGGGCGAAAAAAGAAGGAGCTCCTCAAACAGTAG
>CAZTEP010000198.1:0-3273 GCA_964612325.1 uncultured Anaerolineaceae bacterium | reverse complement strand
CGAGAGGCCTATATGATTCACGAACCCGCCGCCGCCGCGATTGGCGCAGGTCTGCCTATTGATGGCTATGGCAACATGATTATTGACATTGGTGGTGGCACCACTGAGGTCGCCATTTTATCAATGGGAGGCATCGTGGTTTCACGATCCTTACGTGTTGCTGGCGATGAACTTGATCAGGACATCATCAAATACATCCGTGGCAAATACAACCTTTTCATTGGTGAACAAATGGCTGAAAAAATCAAAATCGCGCTTGGATCAGCCTACCCCCTTAAAGAAGAAAAGACCGCTGATGTTCGTGGCCGAAACTTAATTACTGGCTTGCCCGAATCAATTGAAGTTTCTTCAATCGAAATTCGCGAAGCCTTAGCACCATCGGTGCAAGTCATCATCAATACTATCAAAGACGCGCTCGATGAATCCCCTCCTGAAATCTTAGCGGACTTAATGGATTCAGGCATTTGTCTCGCTGGTGGTACATCACAACTTCAGGGATTAGCTGAACGCTTGGCAAATGAAATTCGGGTGCGTGTATGGGTCGCCGAAGACCCTCTCACCTGCGTGGCGCGTGGCTGTGGCATGATTTTTGATGATGTTGAACAATACGAAAACCTGTTAGTTGGCGTTGAGCGAGACCCCTATTCAAGCAGTCAAACATAACCCTGCTGCTATAATAGCGCGTGTCAATTGGTCGTTTTAACATGCGAAATCTCTTTTCACCTAAAAACATACGTAATGTGGTTATAACCACTATTATTGTAGGATTAATTGTTATGGCTGTTTCTGGCTATCTAACACCTGTTTTCAGTTTTCTATTTAGTCCAACCATTTCAACTCAAAGTTGGCTATCTGAGCGCTACGTAGCCTTTCGCGATTTTTTCAATTCTCCTCGCGATATGGCAACACTCCGCGCGCAAAATCAAGCGCTTGAATTAGAAGTCGCACAACTGCAAAGCGAAATTGTTTCATTGCAAGAAAATTTGAGTCAGGCTGAGATTCTTTACTCTTTACTTGATTTTGCCCGTTCAAACCCAGAAAATGAATATATCGCCTCAACCGTTATAGGCCGTGAAATTAGTCCTTACCTCCAATACATTATCATTGACAAAGGCTCAAATCACGGTGTACGGTATGGTATGCCGGTTGTTACCCAAGAAGGTTTGGTTGGGCGAATCGATGCTGTCATCGCCAACGCCTCACGCGTTAAACTCATTTCTGATGCCAGCTCTGTGGTCAACGTTCGCCTAAAAGCCGCTGATGTTGAAGGCCAAATCCGTGGCTCTATCACCGGTGAAATAACCCTGGAGCTTGTTCCTCAAGACTCAGAGGTGCAGCTTGGCGAAGTTTTGCTAACCAGCGGTTTAGGTGGTACCTACCCTGCCAATATCTTTGTGGGGCAGGTTTTGACTATGCAGAGCAAAGAAAACACGCTTTTTCAAACAGGTGCTGTTCAGCCTATCGTTGATTTTGACGGTTTAAGCGCAGTTTTGGTTATTTCCAACTTTGATGCCATTGATATTTCACCATTAGTTCCTTAAGGTGCCCTGATGTTGAGTTATCTTTTCAGTTCAATTGGCTTTTTAGCAGTTTTAATGTTGCAATATGGCATATTTAGCCGTTGGACCTTGCTCTCAGGCAGTGCCGATCTGGTTATGCTTTACATCATCGCGCTTTGTCTCATTTCAAATTTAAAGTATTTATGGCTTCTTGTCCTCATTTTTGCGACCATTTTAGGTGCTGTTTCTGCAATGCCGTTTTTTATCATTGTAGCCTTTTACTTTTGTATTTATTTGTTTGCACAACAAATCAGAAAAAGAATCATGCAATCTTCTCTGTTAAGCATGTATCTGCTCACGTTTTTGGCAACATTAGCCTGGCATGCCATTAACGTCGCGTTGCTTTTTATCAAACGTGTACCCTTCAATTTTCAAACTGCACTTTTTGAAATCATGTTACCCAGCCTGCTACTCAACATCCTCATCTCAATTCTGATACACTCTATTGTGATAGAAAGCAATCGCCTGTTAACTCCAAAAGGAGTACAATTATGAACAGCGACAAACAAAGTTACGAAAAACCGACTATCGCAATGAACCGATTTCGTTGGGTGTTCTTGATAATTGCCTTGGTCTTTTTGTTTTATGTTTTCACCCTTTTTGACCTTCAAATCATCCAAGGCGCAGGTTTTCGGGCTCAAGCTGAAGAAAACCGTATTCGAAACATCAGCATTCCCACTGAACGTGGCATGATTTACGACCGAAACGGCGTTTTGCTCGCGCGCAATATTCCTGTTTACCACGTCGCTATCACACCAGCTTCTTTGCCGTCATCAGAAGGTAAGGTCTGGGAAATCTTTCGTGAATTAAGCGAGCTCATCGACGTTCCTGTTAGTAATGGTGAAGTCAACGATGAAACATCTGCTTATTTCACGCCGTGTGCCACAGATTTTGGCATTGAGCAAATCGTTGAAATTGCAGGTAACCTGTGGCCATATTCCCCCACCCGGGTCACCTGTAATATTAGTAAAGAAATCGCAATGCAAATTATCGAAAAAGGCAGCGATTGGCCTGGGGTGACAGTTGAAATTGAATCTGTTCGTGAATATCCTACTGGCGAAGTCACCGCTGAGCTCATCGGATTTTTGGGTCCCATTCCTGAGGCTTTGCTTGACTATTATACCGAGCAAGGCTTTGTCTCTGGACGTGATAAAGTCGGTTATATGGGTGTTGAAAACTCACTTCAAAGCATCCTCGGTGGCACCAATGGCAAACGTGTGGTGGAGGTCAATGTAGGCGGTGAAATCATTCGTGATATTGAAGAACCCATTGAACCTGAACCGGGTCATGATGTCCGCCTTACTATTGATTACCGACTCCAAAAAGCAGCCAGAGATGCCATCACCTCAGAATTGGAAATATGGAATAACCGTTACTTGGAATGGCGTGGGGAATTATTGAGTACCACTGGTGTCGTTATCGCGATGAACGTTAAAACCGGCGAGATATTAGCGATGGTTTCTATCCCAAGTTACGAAAACAATCGCATGGCACAATTCATTCCCGGTTATTACTATGAACAGCTAAGCATTGATGAAGCCAAACCTCTCCTAAACAAAGCGATTTCTTCCGAGCTTCCTCCAGGTTCTGTTTTTAAAATGGCAACCGCAATTGGCGCGCTTAACGAAGGCGTGGTGAAACCAGATTTTATGATTGATGATCCAGGACGAATAACCCTCGCCCAAAAATTCATTGAGATCGGAAGAGCACACGT
>CAZTEP010000197.1:0-3300 GCA_964612325.1 uncultured Anaerolineaceae bacterium | reverse complement strand
TACTGTTGATGTTCACGTGGCTTCTTTGCGCAAAAAGTTAGGTGAAAAAGGTAATTTAATTCGCACTGTGCGTAATATAGGCTATAAGGTGGGTTCAGAAGCATGAAACGGCGCATGAATCTAATCAATTCAATGATTATCGTGCTCACCGTGCTGGCTATATTAATTGCCATTAGTCTGTTTTATCATCGGATGTCATTAAACACGCAACTGACTTGGATGCGCGAGACTATTCGCTTTATTAACGCAATCAGCGAACCTGATACCAGCTCGCAAATTGAACTTTTGAAAAATTTAAAACAGGAATACCGTGGTGTGCGAATTACTTTAATCGCGCCGGATGGCGATGTACTGTATGACAGCAATGTTGATAAAAGTAAGCTTGAAAATCATGCTGACCGTGAAGAGTTTTTGGAAGCCTTAAAAGGCGAAATTGGAGAGAGTTCGCGTCATTCGGAGAGTATTGGTGTGGACAGCTATTACTTCGCCAAACAGCTTGAAGGCGGTAACGTGGTGCGCATTTCAAAACAATGGAAAAATATGACCGGATTGCTTGGCGATGTTTTGCCGTCCACTTTACTCATCGCTTTGAGTGCGATTGTAGTGAGTATCATCTTTACCAGCCATACATCACGGCGTATTTTGGAGCCCATTGATTATTACGCTGAAAATCTTGACCAAATCATATTGGCCGATACCATGGATATACCCGTGTATGAAGAGTTACTTCCCTTTGTTCGTGAACTTCGCTTGCAAAAGAAGACCATCAACGCCCATTTGGATGAGTTGAACTATAAAAGCGAAACCATTAATCGACTCATACGTGAGCTTAAAGAGGGGATGGTTTTAATGGATTCAGAGTTGACTATCCTCAGTCTGAACAAAAGCGCAGTCAGACTTCTTTCCGGCGAGAGCGAATTTGATTATCATGGGAAGGATTTTATCTATTTGTGTCGTTTGCCTGAGATCTATGAGCGCTTAGATCGAATCTCAGACAGCGAACATGACATTTTTAATGTTGAAATAGATGGTCGCTTATTGCGAATTTATATCAACCGCGTTTTGAAACAGGATGGATTATATGGGGTCATGATGATTATTGCTGACGACTCAGAAAACCTGCGCTTGGAAAAACAACGCAAAGAATTTACGGCAAACGTGAGCCATGAATTGCGTAGTCCGCTCACGGCCATTAATGGATATGCAGAATTGCTCAAAAATGGTATGGTGGATGAAGCTGATGTTAAGCGCATCGCCAACACGATATCTGAAGAGGGGCAGCGCTTATCGGCGATTATCGATGACATTATTAAACTCTCACAGTTTGATGAAAGTCAGGTAGTGCGTGAAAGCAACGAAATTGACCTTGACGCGATTCTTCAGCAAATACTGCAAATCTATAAAGAGGTTATTGATCAGCGCAATTTGAAACTAAGTATTGTTATTGAGGGAGAACGCATAGTTCAGTTTCCTGAGGGGATGTTGCGTGATGTGATCGATAATCTGGTTTCAAATGCGATTAAATACAATCGCGATGGCGGAAGCATTGATATTTGGTTGAGTAATGAGGCCGATACTTTAAGCATTCGCGTGGCTGATACTGGTATCGGTATCTCTGAAGAACATATTGAGCGAGTCTTTGAACGATTTTATATGGTTGACAAATCACGTTCGCGCACGGTCTCTGGCTCTGGTCTGGGATTGGCTATTGTCAAACATGTAGTCGAGTTTTTGGGTGGCAGGATTGTCCTCGACAGTGAGCTTAACAAAGGCACAACAATCGAGGTGCGTTTACCGAAGGAACACACAACAATTGAAGAAGGGATATAACCCCCTTTGCGTTAAAAAGTTGAGATTAAGCCTGAAAAGAGTCCCCTCTTTGAAGGAAATTTGACAATTAAGAAAGAGTAATAGACAAAAGCCTAAAAACGCTCACAATTAATTACCCGTATCATTTATAATAATGAACAAGATCCTGGCTCATTGGTGTCCTGGGAGGGAATATTGAAAGTTACGATATGGCTTTTTGGCGTATTCATAATAGCACTTATTCTATTTGGCTGCGTTCCAACTAAAGACATCAGTAGAGAAGAGGCGATTGCGTTAACCGTCGCAGCAATTGACATGGACGCAACCCGTGAGGCGCTTGAACAAAGTAGATTAGAAACAAGCCCTACACCAACACCAGATGAACAACCCCTCCCTCCCTTGATGGTGAATACTAATATTCACGTAGCTGAAGCAATAGTGTATGACAGTGAGGGGGTGACCATTCAGGTTCATTCCATCGATTACGGAAGTGGCTTGGGGCCACGGCTGATACTGCTGATTAAAAATGATATGGCTACTACCATTAATTTAATCGCGAGTGATGTGGTGGTGAATGGGTTTATGATTGATGCGACACTCACCGCAAATATTTTGGCTGGGGAGACCAGAGTTGAAGCATTATTGCTACCAATATCTGAGCTTGATGTTTCTCAAATTGAAGATATTCAGTACATTGAGTTTTGTTTTCAAATCGCGGATAGTGAAGCCTGGAGCAGGTCGATTACCACGGAACGTGTGCGTGTGGAAACCGATGCAAATCAAGATTTCGCACAAACCTTGTTAAATACAGGTCGTTTCCTAATCGAATGCGAAGGCGTTCGCATCGCACTTAATAAACTCGAAAATGAAAAAATGATTGTTTACATTGAAAACAACACAGATACAGACATTACAATAAAAGTGTTTGGGGTGTCAGTGAACACCGCTCAAGTGGAGGTTGACTTTAAGGAAGATGTAATAGCGGGCGCTAAAATTTATAAGGAATTGGTTTTGAGGCCGGTGAGTTCTGAAACACTTGATTTAAGTAAGATTGATGAAATAGAATTGCAATTTCAGGCGTTTGTAAAATCGGACAACCAACTTATTTTCGAGACAGAATCGATGAAACTAATCTTTGATTAGAACCGAGCAGAAATACCACCTTAAAAGCGGAGTTTATTGTTAGAATGACCAAATGGGTAAGCGAGGTATAAATCCAATAAAAAAGACTCGCTTAAAATTTGGCTCTACTATATAATAGACAAGCTTGAACAAAATCATGTAAAAGCTACAGAAAAATAAGGAATCACCCTTGCGTTGGATAGCGCACTGTGATATATTTGGTAAGTTGCCCCTTTTGGGGCACGTTTTGACATGACAGTTTAAGAATAATGCTGCGTGGGCAGATACGCTACACAAGGCCTTGTTAACTGAACTGTGCGGAGATGATGCAGCCTAGCCCAGGCTGACAGTCTCGCTAAATTACAAACA
>CAZTEP010000196.1:0-3314 GCA_964612325.1 uncultured Anaerolineaceae bacterium | reverse complement strand
CCGTGGTGCTGTATTTCCTGGTCTTTAAGCCGATGACCAAACGCGCCGAAGCCCGTGCCATCGAGAAAGCGGAAAACAAAGCCGCGCTTGAACGCGACGTGGCAGAAGCCGCGGAAAAACTGCGCGAAATTGAGGGCCGGCTTAGTCATCTGGACGAGGAAGTTCAAGTTATTACGGATGAAGCTTACAGCAATAGTCAGGTTTTGCAAAGGGAGCTTTTGGATGCGACTCGCCAGGAGGCAGACCTGATTATGCTGAATGCTGTGCAGGAAGCCCGCAAGGAACAGGCTATTGACATTAAAAAGAATCAGGTTGACTTAGTGGATACGGTAATCAACATTTCAAACAAAACTTTGCGTTCTGTTACCCCAAAATCGGTTCATGACGCCTTGCTTGAAGAGTTGCATCAAACCATTTGGAATTTGGGTAAAACCGATATGCGCACGGTGCAAAATATCCGTGACGCTTTGGCAACCCGCTCGTCGACCATTGATGTCACCCTGCCTCACGAATTGGCTCCGCAAGAGCACGCCAAGTTGCTGAATACTTTTTATGCTTTGGCTGATAAAGAAGTTGACTTAAACATCATTATCGATCCCAAACTTATCGCGGGTGTAAAAGCTCACGTAGGCGATATTGTTATGGACAACAGCCTGGCAGCACAACTGGAAGCTTTGCGTGATGAGGTTAACAAGTCGCTGGAAACCTTTACGATGGAAGAAAATGACTGATATTGATATTGATACACGCACCAACGAGATACTGACCCGTTTTACCGATAAACTGGCGACTGATGACCCTTTGAATGTCAGCAGGGATGCCTTTGTGGCACAATCGGTTGACCGTGTTGCAGAGAAGGTTGGGCCACAGCCCAGTTCATTGTACACGCAGTATTTGCTGAAAGAGATTCGAGATTCTGCTGACATCTTAAAACACCGTATGCTGTTCAAGAGCGTTGGCACGGTGCAACATGTGGGTAATGGCGTGGCAACGCTGAGCGGCCTGCCCCTTGTTCATTTGGAAGAACTGGTCGTTTTCCCGAATGGCACACAGGGAATGGTGCTGAACCTTGATCGAAACCATGTTGATGTCATGCTGCTGGGTGATGATATGGGTATTCGCGGTGGCGACCTTACTCAAGCCACGGGGCGACGTTTGAGCGTGCCCGTTGGACTGGGTTTTTTAGGACGTGTGGTGAACGCGCTGGGTGAAGCTATTGACGAACAACGCGCGGTCATTCCTTCCGAATATCGCTTTGTGGAGCGCATCGCGCCCGGTGTGATTGAACGCGCGCCAGTGGATACACCACTTTACACCGGCACCAAAATTATCGACGCGCTTTTGCCCCTCGGACGCGGACAACGTGAGTTGATTATCGGCGACCGCCAGGTTGGCAAGACCACCCTCGCGCTGGATGCCATTTTGACCCAGCGTGGTACTGACGTGAAGTGTATCTACGTGTCAATCGGTCAGAAGAAAACATCCGTTTTGAGCGCGGTTAAAACGTTGCGGGACGGTGGGGTGATGAACCAAACCACGGTGATTGTCTCAAGCCCCGATGACCCGCCTGCCTTGCGCTATCTGGCACCTTACACTGGGGTAACCCTGGCGGAGTTTTATTTGGATCAGGGCATGGACGTTTTGATTGTCTATGATGACCTTTCCAAACATGCCGATACCTACCGCGAGCTAAGCCTGCTCTTGCGCCGTCCACCCGGGCGTGAGGCTTATCCGGGTGATATCTTCTATTTGCACTCCCGTTTACTCGAACGCGCCTGCCGACTCAGCGATGAAAACGGTGGTGGCAGCATTACCGCTTTGCCCATCGTGACCACCCAACGGGGCAATATTTCTTCTTATATCGTCACCAACCTGATTTCGATTACGGATGGGCAAATTGTTCTGAACACGAATGATTTCAACAAAGGGGATAAACCAGCGATTGATATCGGTATGTCTGTTTCGCGTGTGGGTTCCGCAGCCCAGGAAAAGGCCATGAAAGACGTTGTAAAGGCGCTCAAACTGGAACTGGCGCAATATGAAGAAGTGGCGCGATTTTCTCGCTTTGGTACCGAAGTGAGCGAGTCGACCCAAAAGCAAATCGAACGCGGCGACCGCTTAATGGCGCTTTTGCGGCAAGGACCGAATCAGCCAGTACGTTTTACAGACCAGGTACTGCTCTTTTACTGCCTCACGAATGGTTTTCTTGATGCCATCGCGCCAGGTGATATCCCACAATTTTCCGACGCGCTTTTGCGACATTTACATACGCACGCGCCACAGGCGGTTGACATTATTCGCTATCAGCGCGTCTTGAGTGACGAAGCCAAGGCGCAAATTGACGAAGCTGTGCAGGGTTTTGACCAGTTATGGTTGAAGAAAAGGAGTAAAGCACAATGAAAATGGTGATGACGATTGTTCCAAAAAAGTTTGCTGAAGAAACATTAAACGCCATTATTGAGGCGGGCTTTACGGCGACTTTTTATGAAACCCGTGGAGGTATGTTGCGTCAAAGTCAAACCACCATGTTTAGTGCTGTGCGCGAAAAAGACCTGGTGAAATTATTACGGGCTATCGCGCCCATTGGTTCGGATGAGAACATACTCCATCGGGGTTTTGGGCTTGAAAAGCAAATGGTTTTTTATAATGGCACGGTGGTCTTTATTTGGTCGCTTGAAGACTTTCCCGACTTATCTGAACCTGAAACCGAAGAATGAGTTCTCTTGATCGTGCCGAAGCCAGGCTTGAAAACCTGGAAGCGATTGAGCCTTTGCTGGGTTCTTTGCGCGTGCTGTCTTTGAGCACGATGCAAATGGCGTTAAACCGGCAACAATCGCTCAAGGAGTATAAAGGGCGTTTTTTGGAAATAGCCCGTTTGTTGCGCAGCAAACAAAAAAACCATAAAGAAAAAAAGGCTCCAAAAGCAGATTTAGAAGAAGACTCCATTAACGATGCCTGGGATGACGTTCAAGATGACGACCTGGCTACAATCGATGGGCCAACCCCCAATAAACGCGTTTTGGCTGTCATTGGCAGCAGTCGCGGGATTTGCGGACAGTACAACAAGCAACTGGCGCATCAAACCGCGCGTTTGCTGGAAAAAGAGACTGCCGGGGATGGCGAAATTGAAATTCTGGCCTTTGGTTCGCGCCTGCAAAACGCGATGCGTATGGAAGCGGTGGACTTCACACCTGGACCAGCTTTGTCGCAAGGGTCTTTGCCCGATTACGAGCGCGTTTCGAAACTGATGCGCTCATGGGAAGATTGGAAGAGCACACGTCTGAACTCCAGTCACTCCGCGAAATCTCGTATGC
>CAZTEP010000195.1:0-3328 GCA_964612325.1 uncultured Anaerolineaceae bacterium | reverse complement strand
TGATTCCTTCAATTTGCCCATCATCACCTTCGTTGACTCACCCGGCTTCCTGCCTGGTGTTGATCAGGAATACCGCGGCGTCATTCGCCACGGTGCCAAGGTGCTTTATACTTACGCTAACGCGACCGTACCATTGATTAGTGTCGTCACCCGTAAGGCTTACGGTGGTGCTTATGTCGTACTCAGCTCCAAATTTATGGGTACGGATGTTTGCTACGCCTGGCCAAGCGCTGAAATTGCCGTCATGGGTGCCGAAGGTGCTGCCAATATCCTCTATGGCAGGCAAATTCGCGAATCAAAAGACCCCGCTGCCAAACGCGCCGAACTAACGGCTGAATATCAGGCAGAATACCTCAACCCATATGCCGCTGCCAAAGCCGGTTACATCGACGAAGTCATTGAACCTGCTGAAACCCGCCGAAAACTGATTGAAGCTCTGCAAGCGCTCAAGAACAAAGTTGAAATCAACCCTGCGCGCAAGCATGGCAATATGCCCGTCTAAGGTGACAAAATGTTAGAAACGCTTAGACAAGGATTAATTATTACTGGCATCGGCATGGGGCTGGTCTTTCTCATGATCTTTGCACTGTGGGGTATCATGGCACTGCTCGTCTTCCTAACCAATCCACGTGAAAAGAAAGTGGATAAGACAGAAGAAATCACAGCATTAGAGCCTGAACAAACCATATTAGAACTTGCCCCGACAAGCATAGACGATGAAGACGAACTAAAACGCCTCGCCGCGGCCATGGCGGTAGCTTTTGCAATCAAACGCCCCCGCCCACAAAGCATGGCACCCATTTCTCAGCCAGAACAAAGCTCAAGCTGGCTCGGTGTCGGACGCGCTCAACAACTGCTATCAAGAAACAGAGGACGAAACTAATGAAAATTAAGGTTGAAATTCAAGAAAAAATCTACGAAGTCACCATTCACGATATCCACGCACGACCGGTTATCGCTGAAGTTGACGGCGTTAAATATCAGGTATGGCCTGAAGAAGCCACCCAAACTGCAAGCATCCCAGAAACACCCGCGCCACAGGCTCCAGCCGTCGCCACTCCGGTAGCGGCTGCACCCAAAGCGCCAGTGACTGCCGGTGCGAAGACCTTAAACGCGCCATTGCCTGGCACTATTGTTGCTATTGAAGTGCGCGAAGGTCAAAGTGTTCAGGAAGGTGAAGAACTGCTCACCCTTGAAGCTATGAAAATGAAAAACGCCATCCGCGCTGACCGAGCTGGTGTGGTAGAACGTATTCACGTTAATGAAGGTGATTTAGTACAACACGGCGAGGCACTCATTAGCTGGCAGGATTAGGAGGATCTCATATGGATTTTTCGCAACTTTTAGCCGAAGTCAGCAAAGGCTTTGCTGCGTTTGGCTGGAAAAACGCGGTGATGATGGTCGTCGCGCTGATCCTAATCTATCTTGCCATCGCCAAAGACTTTGAACCTGTTTTGTTATTGCCAATTGGGTTTGGCGCTTTATTAGCCAACCTTGGAATGAGCAATCAGGTTGGTTTTATGAAAGTTATCTACGATGCTGGCATCAAGACTGAGCTCTTTCCCCTGCTCATATTCATTGGTGTTGGCGCGATGATTGACTTTAGTCCGCTTCTGTCGCAACCCAGTTTGGTTTTGCTTGGCGCGGCAGGTCAGTTTGGCATCTATTTCACCCTGTTGTTGGCTATTGTACTGGGTTTCGATTTACCCAACGCGGCCTCAATCGGTTCAATCGGTGCCATTGATGGACCTGTTGCCATCTTTGTAGCCAATAAATTAGCCGACCCGGAATTAATAGCGCCCATTGCTGTGGCAGCCTATTCCTATATGAGTCTCATTCCCATCATTCAGCCACCCATCATGAAGCTGATGACCACACGCAAAGAACGTCTCATTCGCATGGAATATGCGCCAAAACCCGTCTCACGCCTAACGCTTATCATCTTCCCCATTCTGGTAACCGTTTTAGTCGCCCTGGTCGCGCCGGATGCCGCGCCACTTATGGCAGCCTTGATGTTGGGTAACCTCTTGCGCGAAGCCTTGGTGGTTGACCGCCTGAGCAAAATGGTGCAAAACGAGCTCATCAACATCTCCACTCTCTTCCTCGGCCTGGCAATTGGGTCTACAATGACTGGCGAAAGCTTCTTAAACCTGCGCACCTTGTTGGTTCTTATCTTAGGCCTCGGTGCCTTCGTGGTTGACACCATCGCCGGATTGCTCTTTGGTAAGCTGATGGCTCTCATCACCAAGAACAAGGTAAATCCTCTCATTGGCGCCTGTGGCATTTCTGCTTTCCCAATGGCCGGACGACTCTCCGCCAAAATGGCGCTTGACGAAGACCCCACCAACTTCATTCTCATGCATGCCATGGGAACCAACACCGCCGGCCAGCTTGGTAGCGTCATTGCTGGTGGTCTGCTCTTGGCCTTGGTTTCTGGTTTCCTCTAAACCAAACATGTTATCTTTATGAAACAAACAACCCTGGCGATGCCAGGGTTGTTCCTTTTTAAGACAAGAATATCAAACGGTTAAATGTTGAGTTTGTATCCAACACCACGCACAGTTTCAATCAGCTTAGGTTGACGTGGATTTTCTTCAATTGCCCCACGCAACCAACTGATATGCACATCCAGCGTGCGTGTGTCCACGGTGTAATTGGTTTCCCAAACTTGCTTAAAGAGATCTTCCCGACTGAGCACCTTGTTTGGTATTTCCATCATCGCGCGTAAAAGAGCGCTACAGCGCCCGGTTAGGTGAGCTTGCCTGTCTTCAATTTGAACAACATTGGTATGAGTATTTAACAACAAGGGGCCCTTTTTGAATAAATGTCTGCGCTTGGCTTTCCCAAAAAGACGCATGCGGTTAATGAGCTTTTGACTGGTAAAAGGCAACCGCAAAAGTTCATTTGCCTGTTCAGCTTTTGTGATGGTTTCGTCTTCACCAATTATTAAAATAATAGGCAAATCCGGCCACGCTGATCGCAACCACTGGGTAATGCGCAAACCATTTGTCCGCAAACTGTAAGCGTTAATGACCACAATTTCAGGCAATTCAGCTCGAGCTGCCTCAACACCAGCACTACCGCTTGTAGCTATACGAACATCAAATCCTCGTTTAATTAAATCCTGTGCAAAATTAAAACCAAATTTTCTGTCGCTTTCAATTATTAATACCGATAAATCGTTAGCCTTCAAAATAATTTCCTTTGAAATCTAATCATTGGCTTAAGGTTCAGCCCCACCCAAAATCGATTAAATGTTTAAACAACTTTAGTCTTTTTATTATAGTATAAAGAACTTTTTTGTGAAAGTACTTTTAAAGAATCCAAA
>CAZTEP010000194.1:0-3331 GCA_964612325.1 uncultured Anaerolineaceae bacterium | reverse complement strand
GCACCATCGCCCACGGCAATCACCGCCTGGCGCACGCGTGTGCACAACACGTCACCCACCGCGAAGACACCGGGAATAACGGTTTGCATATTACGGTCAACCTGCAAACAGCCCTGCTCGCAAGCGTCCAGTTGCCCCACTAAAAAGTCCGTGATGGGTTTGCCACCTTGCAGATAGACAAAAACGCCCTCCACAGCCAGCTGGTTTAACGTTTCGGGCTTTCCCGCGTTTGCCCATCGCAAGCCTTCCACCTTGTCTTTGCCATAAATTTCGCGCGCCCGCGCGTTGTAGTAAGGAACAATTTTTTTGTTATGGCGCATTGTTTCGCAGAGTTCATCTGATGCCTCAATCTGCGTCGTGGGAACCAAAAGATGCACTTTGGATGCGAAACGCGAGAGATAAAGGGCTTCTTCCAGGGTCTCATCAGTTTTACCGATGACCGCGACCTCTTTGTCTTTGTAAAACGCCGCGTCACAAACACCACAGTAAGACACGCCCCTGCCCAAAAATGCCGCTTCTCCGTCGATCAGGTTCGCCCTGCCCATAGAACCCGTGGCGATGATGATGGCTTTGCCATAGTAAGTGTCAAAGTTTCCATAAACCGTTTTAAGTTCTGAACTTAGTTCCGTGCCAAGAGCTTTGTCATTGATAAATTCCGCCCCAAAGTCAGTCGCCTGTTTGCGCATCACCCCTAAAAGTTCCGCACCAGAAACATCACCCACCACGCCAGGGAAATTAGCAATTTTACTGGTCACACCCAAGGCACCAGTGGTAAGACCTTTATCCAAAACACCTGTTTTTAAACCAGCCCGGGCGGTATAAATTGCCGCTGTCGCGCCAGCTGGTCCCCCGCCAATAATTAAGATGTCATATATGTTTTTTTCGTTATCCTCCATAAGCACCTCTCAATTTCATTGGAATTCTATCCAAACCGACTTCCAATACCAAAAAAAAGTGCAAGGTTAACAAACTTTTAAGAATCGACCTTGATTGTCCCCCTTATTAATGACTGCTTTAGGTTTATCAGTCAATTGTCGCTATACTTTATAAGGACTGACGTATCGCGCGCAAAATTACAACCAGGATAGCAGCCCCAAGGGCGCTAATAATAATCCAGGCCCATGCATCCGGAATAGCCGCTATTTTTATGTTCCACTCCTTTACCAGGACATTGCCTAAATAAGCTCCGACAATACCAGCAACGACCGAGGCCAAAAACTTCAACTTCTCCCCTCTAAGAATAAGGTCTGTCAAAAATCCTGCCAGCGCGCCTACAAGAATGAGTTGTATCCATGGATTTAGATTTAACATTTTTCCTCCAGCTTATCCGGTATGAATGACATTTTTATTATAGCGCCATTTTGAACTTTTTTTATTAATTCAAAAAAATGGTGATATACTTAATTGAATCAAAAGTCATCAACGCTGGAGGATATATGAAAGCTATCGTTCAACAAAGTCAACTTTCGCATGGCGTGAGTGTTGTTGCTCGCGCGGTCAGTCCACGTTCCACACTACCCGTTCTTGGCAATATTCTAATCAAAACTGATGGCGGACGTTTGCGCCTTTCTGCTACGAACCTTGAATTAGGCATCAGCACCTGGATTGACGCACGTATCGAAGAAGATGGTGGCCTTACCGTGCCCGCGCGTACTTTCGCTGATTTGGTAAACAATCTTCCCAGCCAGGATGTCACCTTAATCGTTGACACTCGCTCCCAAACGCTAAACATCAAATGTGGCACACTCAACACTGAAATCAAAGGTATCAGTGCTGATGAATTCCCGCCGATGCCTGCGCCAGATCTTGATACTGCCATTCCCCTCAACATCGGTAACTTCAAAGAAATGATTGGTCAGGTTGTTTTTGCCGCCTCCACAGAAGAAGCCCGCCCCAACCTAACTGGTGTCCACATGGCCTTTGATTACGACACCCTTGAAATGGCTGCCACCGATGGCTATCGCATCTCTATTTCGCGTGAATCTATGGCCGATTTAGGCAATCAAAAGTTAGAAGCCCTCGTACCCGCGCGCGCGCTTTCAGAGCTTTCGCGTGTTGCCGTCAACAGTGATGAAAACCTATTGGTCACTTTCCCTCCCGGACGTGGTCAGGTTATTTTCCACCTCAAGGATGTTGAATTGGTCTCACAGTTAATTGAAGGTAACTTTCCCAATTACAACGCGATTATCCCGCCAACCTTCAAGACCCGCAGTGTGCTTTCAACAGCAGATTTATTAAAGGCCTGTAAGCAAACAGAGATTATTGCCCGTGAAGGCAATTTCATTGCCCGACTTGACATCCGTCCGCCAGAAGACGGCGATGGTGCCGCGCGCATTGATATTTCAGCCTACTCAGAACAAACCGGTTCTTCAGAAGTGATTGTGGATGCCTCGGTAGATGGTGTGCCTTTGTTGATTAGTTTCAACATCCGCTACCTTCGCGAAGCGCTTGAAGTAATCAAAAGCTCCACGGTAATTCTCGAAACCAACGCGCCTAACACGCCTGGTATGTTACGCCCGGTGGATGATGACAGTTTCAAGCACATCATCATGCCCATGAACCTGCCGCGGTAAGTTGTCTGCATGGTCTTAATACTGATAAAAAAAGGCTGCTCGTCATTTGAGCAGCCTCTCTTTTTAAGTTGACTTCTTTAATCGCAGTGATTAAATCAACGACATGCCTACCTTGAGTGCTTTTTGGTTGACCTCAACAAACTGCTCGCGCACATTAGCAGCGATAATCTTGTTCCAGTCGATTTCATCGTGCAAGCCCAGGGCTTTGAGCGCCACACCCAACAGAATGATGTTCATTGTGCGGGGATTACCAAGTTTTTCAGCTTCTTCGGTCGCATCAAGCGCGATAACGCGCCCAGCCCTTGCTTCAATTAATTCCTGAATGTTAGGCGGATAAACATCCTTGCCCGAAAGCACACCAATGGGATTAACACGCGCGCGGTTCAAAATAACCACACCCTTGCCATCATCACGCAGATATTCCAAATTGCGCAACACTTCAAGCTCTTCAAAGCCAATGATGATATCGCCTTTTTTCCTGGAAACAACCGGCGACCAAACTTTTTCACCATAGCGCACGTGAGTTAACACGGGTCCTTCGCGCTGAGACATACCATGCACTTCGCTCATCTTGACATCATAGCCGTTATCTTGCAAGCCAAGGGTTAAAAGGCGACTGGCTAAAATCGTACCTTGACCACCAACACCGGTAAGTAGAATGTTCTTCGTCATTTTTAGGCTCCTTTCAATTGAATAGCGTCCACGGGACAAACTTGCGCACAAACGCTACACCCAACAGATCGGAAGAGCGTCGTGTA
>CAZTEP010000193.1:0-3376 GCA_964612325.1 uncultured Anaerolineaceae bacterium | reverse complement strand
TTTTGCTCAACCAGTCGTGCTTTACTTTTTGCAAAGCTTCCATGTCAGTAATGCCAGCCAAATCAGCTTCAGCTTCATGTCGCAGGGTTTCAAGTTTTTCTAACATAAAATCTCCTAATAAATAGGTTTTGGCCCAAAAACGGCCGTTTTCATGCCTGGAATTATAGATTTTTCACAGGCAGTGTCAAGCATAATAGCCTCAATCCACAGAGAGGTCCGCTTCTTTATTTCTCACATTTAAAGGTGTTGGAAGCGTCGCCTTCATGTGGTCATGATACAAGTCTCGGCAAATTTTGCAACCCAAACGCGGACTTGTTTTATGTCTAAATATTCCTAACGTGCATCATTCGCGGCACGCACAATGGCCACAAAGCTTTCCGCTTTCAGACTCGCGCCACCAATCAAACCACCATCAATGTCAGACATTCCGAAGAGGTCTGCAGCGTTATCGGGGGTTACCGATCCGCCATATAAGATGCGCATACCATCACCAGTTTCAGCACCGAAAAGCTCGCGCAAAACGGGACGAATAACATCACGGTGAACTTCGTTCGCGCCTTCAGGTGTGGCAGCCAAGCCTGTTCCAATCGCCCAAACCGGTTCATAAGCGATTACAACTTGCTTAGCTTGTTCAGCATTAAGGTCTTTCAGGCTTTCACGACATTGTTTTTCAACAACGGCAGCCGTTTGGCCGGCCTGGTTTTGTTCTAAGCTCTCACCCACACACACAATCGGTTTCAAGCCATGCTCCAGGGCTGTGTGTACTTTTTTATTCACTGTTTCGTCTGTCTCAGCAAACAGGACCCGTCTTTCAGAGTGGCCCAAAATCACATAATCACAGAGTTCGGCTAACATCGCGGCTGAAACCTCTCCGGTAAAGGCACCTTTTTCCTGCCAATGCATGTTTTGCGCGCCAACTTTTACTTCGCTCTCCCCTGTTTCAAGGCGTGCCAAACTCAAATTCGTAAAAGGCGGACAAACTACAATATCCACTTTCGAAAAGCCGCTTAATAAAGGCACCATTGCCTTCAGCAACTCACTTGTCTCAGTTAAGGTTTTGTTCATTTTCCAGTTGCCAGCAACCATGGCTCGTCTATTATTCATCAAATCACCTCCGGTATTTTCTTTCATTCTATCATGTTGACCAGTGAAAAACGGCATCTATATTCTATAACTTTGGTCAATCCCAATCTTTCAACCTTAACTGATAGCCAGCTACTCCATTAAACAAACAAAAAGACCGTGGCTTTACACGGTCTTCAGAATTCATGTGATATTAATCTCGCTTAGGGACGGTAGATAATCGGGTCTAACCAAAGACCAATGTTATCAGTTGCTGTGCCTTCATTCCAAACAACCAGCGAGAAGACAACTTTTTTACCAGCCAATGACGAGAGGTCCAGTTTAATCGTGTTCCAGGCTTTATCGTTTACCTCAAGCCACTCACCCAACTCAATGAACTTGCCATCGTCTACCTTATAGTAAAGCTCAAACTTCAAACTACATTTACTGGCACCACCTTCACATTGAATCAAGGCTCTGAATTCATCTCCATTGCGAATGGTAATTGCGGGGTAAATGCCTTGAATATAACCACCATTAACCGTGGTACTGGGTCGGGTAATTAAACCGGGATCATTTTCTTTGCCACCATCTTCGCGAATAGGTTCTTTTTCGTAAATCACATAGCCATCGCTGGCTTTTTTACGGTCACCCGGACAGGGTAAATTGCCTTTGGTATCACTTGACCATTTCGCGGAGCAGGCATTGGCGGCGAAGTTATAAATGGCACCTTTACCATCTACCACTTCGATTTTTGCCCAAAACGCGCCAGCGCTCTTGGGACCAAGGCCGAACTTTTCGCCTTTCGCGTTCACCAGTTGCCATTCGGATGTGTAAACACCATTGTCCGCGGGCGCTATCATTTGAATGGTAATGTCAATCGTTTCACCGGGTTTAACTTCTTTTCCAAGGTCATAAACAGCAGCGGAAGCCATTTGAGTCCCTTTAACAAAGGCAACATCAAAACTGGTATCCCAGGTACATGAACCGGTATTTTTCAAACGCCAGGTCTTATCAAAGGTGTTTCCACCGGGGATTTTTGTACCATCGGGAACAGTAACATCACTCACAAAACCGACCTGGTAACAAGGGATCGGTGTCGCGGTTGGCACAATCGCGGTGGGAACCTGGGTAGCTGGTACCGCGGTAGGTGGCACAGCAGTTGGGGGCACCGCGGTAGGTGGAACTGCAGTTGGCTGCGCTTCGGGTTGCGTTGGCGTTGGTTCAACAACTTCGGTTGGAACTTCGCTTGTCTCAGTTGCTTCTGGTGCAGTCTGAGTCAATTGTGCTACCAGCGTGGCGTAATGGTCCTGGGTTTGTTGCGCGGCGAGCGTTTGTTTTGCCAGTTCAATTGGATCAAGCTCAGTTGAATTTTGACCAGGCAAATTACACGCAGCCAACACGACCATCAGTACACTAATCAGGGCAATGGCAATTAGCCATTTTATATTTATAAACTTCTTCATTTTAAACTCCTTACAAGTTAAACATTAATGACTGCTATTAAGACGACACTTCCAATTAAAAGTTCCTTTTTTAAAGGTTTTTTCATCCACTTTATTCTTTCACCTCAATTTTGAAACTCAATGAGACAGATCGGTTGGGCCCATGGCCGAATCTCGCGCCATTTGGATGTGACAACATCCAAAAACTACTGTATGTTCCAGCTGTTTCTGGCGCAACAAGATTAGTCAAACTTACCTCAATTGTCTCTCCCGGAGCCACTTCGTGATCGATATCCGCTCTGCCATTAGTGCCAAAAGCCTCACCTGCAATCAGAATGAGATCATAATTGTCTGTCCAGGTACAAGTACCGATATTTTTTATCGTCCAGGTTTTACTAAAAGTGGTCCCTGGTGCTAAAACCGAACCAGGACTTAACGCACCGTCCGTTATTAACTGCATTTGCAGACACTGTGTTCCGGGTTCATCACCGCTGACTGCCGTCGGCTCAGGTGTGTTGGTGGCAGTCGCTGTCCCCACCGGAAAGACAACTGCGGTTGGCGCGCTCTCAGTTGGAGTTGGTTCTAATGTAGGAATTTCGGTTGGGATGGGTGTTTCGGTTGGCATACTTAATGCGGTCAATTGCGCGGCATAAGTTTCTATAGCAGATTGGGTCGCGACAGCATTCCGTGTTTCCTCAACCCTAACTTGAACTTCCATCTCAAATTGCTCAGTTTGAACTGCTTCAGGTTTACAGGCAACCACTACCAAAGTCACCATCACTGCAATTAGCATGATGACAAATTTATTCATTTTCTTCATATTATCTCAGATCGGAAGAGCGTCGTGTAGGGAAAGAGTGTACGTCCTG
>CAZTEP010000192.1:0-3387 GCA_964612325.1 uncultured Anaerolineaceae bacterium | reverse complement strand
GAACTCAAAAAAGACCTTGTTGAACATTTTGGCGAACATATCCAGCTGAGCAAAGTCGATACAATGGAAACCATGGTGGCTGAAGTGACCCAAGACGTCGCGCCCCACCAACGCTTTGGTTTGATTGATGCTGATGGCTTCACCGTCGCTGAACTCACCCAACCAGCCCAAAACCTCTCGGTTGGCAACGTTCAGGAATACCTTGACCCCTGGCTAAAAGCACATCCCGAAACACAAATTGACTATGTCCATGGTGACGATATCACCTGCGAACTCAGCCAGCAACCCGGTAACCTGGGTATTTACCTACCCTCGATTACCAAATTTACGCTCTTCAAATCCATCATCCTGGACGGTGCCTTGCCACGCAAGACCTTCTCGATGAACCACGCGCACGACAAACGTTTCTATCTCGAATGTCGCAAGATTCGCTAAAGTCTTGACATTGAGAACATTTGTGCTAATATAAAAAACAGGTTTTAGATAACGGAGAATGCCTATGGCAAAAAAAGCAAACCCCAAATCAAGCAATGCTGATGGAATAGAGGAAGCTAAAAAAGCCGTCCTTGACCGAGCTCTTCACGACATCGTCAAACGCTATGGTGAAGGCAGTATTATGCGCCTTGGTGAAGCGCATCAAATGAAAGTAGAGGCCATCCCCACTGGTTCGCTTTCCCTTGACCTTGCTTTAGGTGTTGGTGGTATTCCTAAAGCGCGTATCACTGAAATATTCGGGCCCGAATCTTCGGGTAAAACCACCCTTTGTCAGCACATCGTTGCTGAATGTCAAGCACAAGGTGGTGTGGCAGCTTTTATCGACATGGAACATGCACTTGACCCTGTTTACGCCGCCAAATGTGGCGTTAACATCGATGAACTGCTTATTTCTCAACCTGATACCGGTGAACAGGCCTTTGAAATAGCCGAGACCTTAGTACGTTCCGGCGCTGTAGATTTGATTGTTATTGACTCAGTTGCCGCCTTGGTTCCCCGTTCTGAAATTGAAGGTGATATGGGTGATCCCACCATGGGCGCTCAAGCAAGATTGATGTCTCAGGCTCTTCGCAAATTAGGTGGAGCTATCAGCCAGACCAAAACAGCCCTCATTTTCACCAACCAGCTTCGACAAAAAATTGGTATAGTCTTTGGCAACCCTGAAACCACAACCGGTGGACAAGCGCTCAAGTTTTATGCTTCCATTCGTCTGGATGTCCGTCGTGTTCAATCAATTAAAGTCGGCGCTGAAATTGTGGGTAACCGGGTGCGGGTGCGTGTTGTCAAAAACAAAGTCTCCGCACCATTCCGAGCTGCTGAATTTGACATCATGTATAACGAAGGTATTTCAAAATCCGGTGATATCTTAGATCTTGCCACAAGCATGGAAGTTATCGACAAGCGCGGTTCTTTCTACTCATACAAAGAGCAACGGTTGGGTCAAGGACGCGAAGCGTCCAAAACTTTCCTCATGCAAAACCCTGAAATCATGAAGGAAATTGAAATGACAGTGCGCAATTTAGCTGAAGAAGACCTTATGACCGGCGCTTTCGATCCGGATGAAGGCGAAATCGACAACGACTAATCATCACCAGCTTTTCAAATAAAAAAACAGGCAAATGTGTGCCTGTTTTTTTATCCTCATAGAAAATGTTCACAGTATCAGCTGTGAGAATTCAATTTCAAATTTTTTCGTGACAACTATGTACCTGATTCCCAGGAGTTCAAATACTTAATCTGTTCTTCAGTTAAGACATCAATCTTAACTCCCATTGCATCAAGTTTCAGGGCAGCGATTTGTCGGTCAATTTTTTCAGGAACATCATAAACGCGGTTTTCAAGTTTGCCGGCATTTTTAATCATATATTCAGCGCCCATTGCCTGATTAGCAAAGCTCATATCCATAACCGATGCGGGATGACCCTCAGCCGCAGCAAGGTTAATCAGGCGGCCTTCGCCTAAAACGTTGATTTCGCGTCCATCAGCCAAAACAAATGCCTCTACAAAAGGACGTACCAAGCGTTTATCCACAGCCATTTCAGCCAAGGCTTCTAAGTTAATCTCGTTATTAAAGTGACCCGAGTTACAAACCAAGCAACCGTCTTTCATAACCTCAAAATGATGTTTGTCAACTACATTCAAGTCACCTGTGAGCGTCACGATCACATCAGCGATAGGTGCCGCTTCGCTCATTGGCATCACTCTAAAACCATCCATTACCGCTTCAATCGCCACAACAGGGTCAACTTCAGTTACGATAACGTTCGCGCCAAGACCTTTCGCGCGCATCGCCACACCACGGCCACACCAGCCGTAACCAGCCACCACAAAGGTCTTACCAGCAATCAAGATATTTGTTGCTCTCACGATACCATCAAGGGTACTTTGGCCGGTGCCATAGCGGTTATCAAAAAAATGTTTTGTCATAGCATCGTTCACTGCCATCACGGGAAAAGCCAACATACCATCTTTTGCCATCGCCCGCAGGCGAATAACACCAGTTGTGGTTTCTTCAGTTCCACCGATAATAGCCGGTAGCAAATCACGACGATCCTTGTGAATGGTGCTCACCAGGTCAGCGCCATCGTCCATGGTAATGTTCGGTTTGTGATCCAAAGCAGCGTGAATATGCTTGTAGTATGTTGCATCATCTTCGCCCTTAATCGCGAAAACGGGGATTTCATATTGCGCGACCAAAGCTGCAGCAACGTCATCTTGCGTTGAAAGGGGGTTTGACGCGGTCAAAACGATATCAGCGCCACCGGCTTGCATGGTTCGCATCAGGTTAGCTGTTTCTGTAGTAACATGCATACAGCAAGACATGCGCACACCCTCAAAAGGCCGTTCTTTGCGATAGCGTTCTTCAAGCAAGCGTAAAACTGGCATCTCGCGCTGAGCCCAGTCCATACGTCGACGACCACCTTCGGCCAGATTCAAATCTCGGACATTGTAATTTTCCATTTAATTCTCCAATACTAATCTAATTCTTCTAATTCGCCGTGGTCATCAAAATGCTCACGGAATATCGTTTTAAAACTTTGCCAGTCAAAGTGATGGCATTGTGGCCCAGGATGCTGAATTGAGATGGCTGCAGTCACCGCGCCCATCTCACCACAAAGCTGATAGCCCAAACCACCCATATAACCGCGTAAAAAGCCGGCACGAAAAGCATCTCCAACACCAGTTGGGTCAACCACATCAATGTCTTCGACAACAGGAATGAAGTATTCTTCACCTTTCGAATAAATTTTAGCACCGTCTCCACCTAAAGTCACTACACAAAAGACTGGTTTTAAAATGATTTCTTCAGCGCTAAAACCGGTTTTATTTTGTAACAATTCAAACTCATATTCATTTACAAAAATACCATATGCGTAATTGACACCAGCGATA
>CAZTEP010000191.1:0-3391 GCA_964612325.1 uncultured Anaerolineaceae bacterium | reverse complement strand
ACCCAGATCCCCAATATCGAAGGGCGCAAGTACCCAACCGAATTGGCTGGCAAACTGTATCCTGAGGGCATTGATATCTACCCCGAATCTGAACTGCCTGAGCTGATCAAAAAGTTCGATGTCGACGAAGTTGTTTTTGCTTACAGTGACGTCCCCTATGATTACGTAATGCACAAAGCTGCATTAGTTAACGGTTTGGGTGCTGATTTCCGCTTGATGGGCACCAAAGAAACCCAGGTCAAATCTATCAAACCCGTGGTGGCTATTTGTGCTATTCGCACTGGTTGCGGTAAAAGCCAAACCACACGGCGTGTCGCAGAAATTCTGCAAAACATGGGCCTCAAAGTGGCTGCAATTCGCCACCCCATGCCCTATGGCGACCTGGTCAAACAACGTGTGCAACGTTTTGCGACCTACGCTGACCTTGACAAACACGAGTGCACCATTGAGGAACGTGAAGAGTACGAACCTCATATCGACACTGGCGTAATTGTTTACGCTGGCGTTGACTACGAAGCTATCTTGCGTGAAGCTGAGAAGGAAGTGGATGTTATCTTATGGGATGGCGGAAACAATGACTTCTCATTCTACAAAACTGACCTTCTAATCACCGTTGTTGATCCCCTGCGACCTGGACACGAGAGTGCTTACTATCCTGGTGAAGTTAACACTCGCATGGCAGACGTTGTTGTTATCAACAAGGTTGACACTGCCAATGCAGAAGACGTGATGAAAGTGCGTGAAAATGTGCAGGCCCTCAACCCCAGTGCTGTTATCATCGAAGCTGCTTCACCCATCAGTGTTGACGATCCCAGCGCCATCCGTGGTAAACGCGTTTTGGTTGTGGAAGATGGCCCGACTTTGACCCACGGTGGTATGAAGATTGGTGCTGGCTGGGTTGCCGCTCGCCGCTTTGGCGCTGCTGAAATTGTTGATCCGCGTCCTTTCGCAGTTGGTGAAATTGCTGCTACCTTCGAAAAGTATCCTGATACAGGTGACATTCTGCCTGCTATGGGCTATGGCGAGCAACAAATTCGTGACCTTGAGAAAACCATTGACGCAGCAGATGTCGATATGGTTGTCATCGGTACCCCAATCGATTTGACCCGTGTTTTGAAAATCAACAAGCCTTCTCAGCGTGTTGGTTATTCACTGGACGAAATTGGAAAACCCGATCTTGAGGATGTCCTCAAAAAACAATTTGGCAAGTAAGTCTGATAGTAAGTATCTAAACTATTAACCTATCTCCATGGGTCAGAATTCCTGACCCATGGTTTTTTAAGGGGCATTTATGTTAAACTAATGCCAGCATATTAAGTGAAGTGAGTTTGTTTTATGTTTGTTGATTCTGTTGTTATTTGGGTTTCTTCAGGAAAAGGTGGCGACGGCATTGTGCACATGCACCGTGAAAAGTATCGTGCCAAGGGTGGGCCTGACGGAGGCGATGGTGGACGTGGTGGAGATATCGTTTTTGAGGTTGTGCCAACTTTGAACACACTTAATCGTTTTCATTTTAATGAAAGATTTCAGGCGGAATCAGGCAAAAACGGTGGGCCAAGTAACCGTACCGGTAAAAGTGCTTCGGATTTGATTATTCCTGTGCCACCAGGTACCTTGATTTATAATGATGAGACCGCAGAGTTGATTGGTGATTTGGTGAACCCCGGACAAAAGCTGATTGTAGCCAAGGGTGGGCGTGGTGGACGAGGGAACCAACATTTTGCTACCAGCCGGCAACAGGTGCCATTAACTGCTGAAAAAGGTGAGCCGGGTGAAGAATTCACGCTTAGACTTGAGTTAAAACTGATTGCTGATGTGGGTCTGGTTGGCCTGCCTAATGCCGGAAAATCATCGATTTTAGCCTCTACAACACGCGCAAAACCTAAGATTGCCAATTATCCTTTCACGACACTTTTCCCAAATTTGGGTGTGGTCGCTTTGGATTTGGATAATACAATGGTGCTTGCGGATATTCCTGGTTTGATTGAAGGCGCCTCAGAGGGTGTGGGATTGGGACATGAATTTTTACGCCATGTGCAACGAACGCGAGTTTTGATTCATGTTTTGGATGGCCTCTCAGAAGACCCCGTTGAAGATTTTGATGTTATTAACAATGAGCTTTATCTTTTTGACGAGCGTTTGGGGCGTCTGCCACAAGTTGTTGTGTTGAATAAGATGGATTTACCAAATGTCGAGGCAAAGTATGAAACGCTGTCAAAGACATTCGCTGAACGTGATATTGAAATTATGCCAATTTCCGCTGCTACGGGTATGAATTTGAAAGAGCTGATGTGGCGGAGCTATCAATTGTTATTGAACACGCCAATTGAAGACGTTGAGGAGACCTTGCCGGTTTATCGCGCTGATGAGGATCCCAGAGCTTTTGAGGTGGAGCAAATTGATGAGGAAACCTGGCAGGTTTCTGGCAAGATGATTGAAAAAGCGGCTGCGATGACTTATTTTGACCAAATTGGATCAGTGCGTCGCTTCCAGCGCTTGATGGAAAGGTTAGGGGTTGAAAGAGCCTTGCGCCAGGCAGGTGTGCAAGAAGGAGATACGGTTGTAATCGGTGAATGGGAAATGGTATGGCATGATTAAGTCATGGTCTGTTGTTCGTTTGATTAAGTAAAATTTATTATCTTGGGGTAATTGAATTAAAAGAGTTCGCCGAACAGGTGAGGGGGGCACCCGCCCGGCGAACAAATTTATTATCATTCAACCAATTTGGAATGTCAAGAGAGGATGACAATAATCACGAGAAAAAAGTTGTTGAATGCACAATAAAAACATTGCTTCAGTAATAAAAAAGAACCCAGCCTGCTAATCTTACGCATAGGCTGAGTTCTTAGTATGTATTGCTACTGGCTGTTTTGCTAACTAATTCGCAGGTTTTAACCACACAAAGCCATAGGGTGGCAGGGTGTAGTCACCAGCTTTGACGGTCTCACCAGTTAGCACGTTAATATACTCTTGCGAGTCTGCTGGGAGGGTGCCATACACGTCCTGGTCAATCAGGTTGTTGAGCATGATAAAGTAATTACCTTCCCATTCGCGTTTATATGCCACCACGGTTTGTTTGCCTTCGGTGAAATTGAGCCACTCAAATTCAGCCCAGCCAAACAGCGGATACTGCTGGCGCACTTTAATCAAATGGCGCAACTGGTTGAGCAGAGAGTTGGGGTCAGCTTCCTGAGCTTCTACGTTGACCTTTTTATAGCCATAAACCTCATCCGAAATCACCGGCGAGTACCATTTGTCCTTTGGCGCGTCCGAAAAACCGGCACCTGGCATGGCATCCCACTGCATAGGCGTACGCATACCGTTGCGGTCAAACAAGCTGATATCATCGCCCATGCCGATTTCATCGCCGTAATACAAAAACGGTGAGCCG
>CAZTEP010000190.1:0-3429 GCA_964612325.1 uncultured Anaerolineaceae bacterium | reverse complement strand
AATAACCCGATAAGATTCACTGATCCTGATGGAATGTACATATATGATCCTAATGATTATTTTGATATTTATACTGGTGAGTATCTTGGAGAGGATGAAGACCCTATAAATAATAATGTTTACCTCACTACTGAGGCCAATTGGAAGGCGATGAAAGGTGAAAATTGGAGTAGTAAAGTTGTTGGAAGTGTTTCTCCGGATGGACATAATATTAGTAGTGAAGTAGCTGCAAAAATCTTTAATCATTACTATACTGAGGCTGGATACGATTTGAGTGAGCTATCAGGACATTCTGTCGTCCCTCAAATTGAAGGAAATCTAGTTCGAGGATGGACTGATCTGGGAATGGCGGAATATGGCTCACAGTTTTCTGGATTAAATGCTGGTGAATTCAGAATTTCAGCTGAAAAGCGTCTTATTGGTGGGAAGCTTATCACAAAGTACGATTTTATAAACTTATTTATACATGAAAGAGGGAGCCATATCAAAGATTTTCAAAACAATGAAAAAGCTGGCCTAAGTCCACTTTATAATGAATCCCGAGACATAGAATTATTCGAAAGAAATGCGATAAGGATGCAGGTGACCCATCCAAGCTGGCCTGGAACATCCCTAATATTTAAGCGTATTATAAGGGATTATGTCCTGTCTGTCAGCGCATTATCAGCTTCTGAGTTAGACAAGTATTTTCCACCAAATTTATAGTCAGGTAATTATGAAGTTGCTACCCTTAATTTTTATAATAGTGTTAATTCCCTCATGCTTAAACCAGCATGGTAGTTCCAAAGTAGAAGCTAATTACTTAATCAGTTTTAAACTAATACACAGTTACACGCCTAACCCGGATGCTGCAGTATTTAGAATTCACACTGACTATAAATTGAGAGAGTTGTTGATATCAGAGAAGTGGGACAGTATAAGGTTTTTTGGAGGGCTTTTTGATACAATAGATTTCAATCGACCTACTAAGATAATTAGCATCGCAGAGACAAATATACCAAACGAGCTAACAATGGCAATGATTACATATTTGAGTTACACACAGTCTCAACTGGATTCAATAGCATTAGAAACTTTTGATAAAGTCGAAGTTAATGTTTATTTCTTGTCCGATGTATGGAAACTTAAACCTCTTGGTAAGAATAGAGTAAGGCACTAATGATTCAAGAGAAGTAGGCATTGATAAATAATTGCTTAGATGAAGATAAAACACATTTTCTTAGTATTAGCTCTAATTACAGGATGTAAAAGTCAAGCAAAAGAAGAATTGACAATTTATTCTATTCAATTAATAAAAAGAGACATATATAATGATGACATGTTAGCTTGCTGCTTTGCAGCTTCAAATCCTTGGTCTTTTATTAAAAAAATGTCTACTCATAGGATAACGGAAATTAATTTTGTTATAGCCAAACAATTAGGAATAGATTTCTATGGATGGAAAGTAGCAAAATATAACCTAGACTCTACAGTTTTCGCACTCGGGTTGTTTATTCCAAGATTAAAAATCACAGAAATGAGTGACGATTCAATAACCTTAGTAACAAATAAATTAAAATTGGCTCCCCAAATTGATCTTATACCGGAAAATGATGACACCTTATGCTTATATGATTTTAATTTTAAGAAAGGAAATGAAATGAAGGTGACGTTTTTTGTAAATGATACTAATTGGGTTGGAATCTCCAGGTGAACATTATGGGAAATTGATGTAGTTGTAGGCAGGTTAAGCAATTTATTATCAGATGTATGATGCAAAATATCAAGATATATATCATGACATCCATACGCTTATATACAATCGCTACGGTTATCTGTTGTCTGACATGCTGTCCGGCAATGGCACAAACTGCCGGTACCCGGCACGAGACTTTTCAAAGCATGGAGCAGAGCAATGTCATGCTCGAAGATTTTGCCCGCAAATGTGAAAAGCGCACCCGAAAGGCTGAAAAGCGGTTCAAACGTTACGAGAGGAAAATCCAAATACATGCCGATACTTCCGATACCAAAGAATTCTTTTCCGGTGAACAGACAGACTCATTGAATCAGGAGCCCCAAAATGGCCTGGCCAGGGAGCCCTCGTTGGACAGTCTTCTTTTGGCCTACGATTTTGCAGAGTATGCCGGGTTAGCTCCAGACCTGCAATTATCAGGCAAAGTAAACGAAAACCTCAACCGTGCGAAACAACAGTTGAACATTACCCAGCGCGCCAAGAGCGAGCTGATGAAGTGTAAGGATCATTGGAAAACAAAGGCTCTGGAATCCAGGAAATATAACAGATGGCTGAATAAGATGGAAAAGGAGTGTTATTATTATACGGCGCAGATCAATGAATACCGCAAGGCATTACGCGATCCGTCTCATCTGTATGACAGGTTGCTGAGCACTCTGCGCCGTGACCCGCATTGGGGCGATTTTCTGGCCACGCTGCCTGCCAAGCCGCAGAATACGGGTAAGATGCAACCCCGCGAGATAGTACAACAGATGTTGCAGAGCCAGGCGGCTTCAGTTAGTCCCGATGCATCCAAACTCATTAAGGACGTACAAAAGACAGGTAGCGATTTGCTTGGCAGCCTGAGCAATCAAGCCGCATCATTCGGAGATCTGGACAATGCCGCGCAGATGCCCGGTTTTGTCCCTAACACCTACAAGACGAAAAATTTATGGGAACACATTGACATTGGGTTTAACCTGCAGTTTGACGACAGGACAATGTTCCTGCCTTCGACCGGAGTAGCTGGAGCACAGGTATCGTTCAACTTCGATCAGTGGTTCAGCGCGGGGGTGACAGCCAGTTACCGTTTTGGAATGGGCGATATTAAGAATATCCGGTTTTCACATTCAGGAGCAGGTTATGGCGCTTTTGTGAACTACAAGATTTGGAATAGTCTTGGCGTACAAGCAGGCTATGAGCGTAACTGGCGCACAGGAATAGAAGTAAACGAGGTACATTTCCCGGCAGCATGGGCATCATCAGCGTTGACAGGATTGTCATGGGAATATGAAGTAGGAAAAAAGATGAATGGTACGATGGGGGTGTTTTACGATTTCATGCACAATAAACACACACCAGTAACCAATGCTGTGTTATGGCGAATGGGATGGAAGTTTTAATAACAAAAAATCACTACTGTCCGACCAAAATAAATTAAGAGAGGGGTATTATTTCATTGTCTCAGGTAGGAGTGTAAACAGGAAAAAGAAATAGAGTGATTTCGTGAGAATGAATGCAGTAAATTTGGGAACAAGAGTGCAGTATAATACTCCCCATCCTTCAGACCAAGAGTATTGCTTTCTTAACCCACATTGCAGGTTTTCTTTGTAAAAGTGCCGAAAATCGGCTGATAACCGGGATATTTATTAACAATTGTCTATGAAGCAAAAATGACATATTGAAAATCAGTATGTTACCTTTCAGGAGTTTTGATT
>CAZTEP010000189.1:0-3440 GCA_964612325.1 uncultured Anaerolineaceae bacterium | reverse complement strand
GCATATTTTCTTTCCAGTTCATTTTTGCTTGCATATGTCCTCCAATGTCTGCTTAATCTGGTGCGTTTATTTTCGGACAATCTGGTTTGGTTTTCAAGCGCTTGTAGAGAGTGGCCAGTTTGGCAGGACATCAAAATCAAGCTCATAGCTTTCACCAGCAACCAGGTGGCGATAGCCAGCTGCCGCAATCATGGCAGCATTATCGGTACAGAGACTGACATGTGGGATATGCACTTTAAACTTGTTTTGCGAGCGAAAAGCGTCACGCAAAGCTCTGTTAGCACTCACACCACCCGCCACGATAATTTCTTTGGCTTTGAACTCTGTTGCGGCGGCCATGGTTTTGCTAAACAAGGTTTCCACAATTGTTGCCTGGAAACTGGCCGCGATATCTGCCACAGGAACATCGGTAGCAAAATCTTTGTAAGCATCTACCTGACGCATAACGGCAGTTTTTAAGCCACTGAATGAGAAATCCCAGGGGGAATTGAGTTTGGCAATCGGGAAACGACAAGCTTCGGGGTTTCCTTCTGCTGCTGTTACCTGAATGGCTGGCCCCCCTGGATAGCTGAGGCCCAAGAGGCGCGCGACTTTATCAAAAGCCTCACCGGCAGCGTCATCCAGAGTTGAGCCAAGGCTTTGATATTGCAGATGATCGGTCATGAGAACGAGCTCGGTGTGGCCGCCAGAAACAAGCAAGGCAATCAGGGGGAATTTGGGTTCAGGGCCTGGTTTACTGCCGGCTTTGTAAAGCCATGCGGCATAAATGTGTGCTTCAAGATGGTTGACAGGAATAATCGGTTTGCCACTGGTAAGGGCCAGTGCTTTGGCCATGTTGACACCAATTACTAAGGAGCCGGCTAAGCCAGGACCGCGTGTGACCGCGATAGCGTCAACTTCTGAGATATTCATATAGGCTTTTTGTAATGCGGCTTCAACGGTAGGGTAAATTGCCCGCACATGTTCGCGTGAGGCCAATTCGGGGTACACACCGCCATATTGCGCGTGTAAATCTACCTGACTGGCAATAACACTGCTTTGAACAATGCGACCGCCTTCAACGATTGCCGCCGCGGTTTCGTCGCAGGAGCTTTCGATGCCTAAAACACGTAAGTGAGCTTGTCTCATGGCTTATCCTTTCATAGGCAGCACCAAATCCCGGGGAAAGTCCACGAATTTTTCGAAACTGCCATCTTCTTTGACATACCAGGTGTCTTCAACCCGGATGCCAAAATCCTGATCGGGGTAATAAAGGCCGGGTTCAATGGTGAAAACAGAGCCGACCTGAAGAATGTTTGTTGGGTCTTCTTTGCGGCCAAAGAAGGGTTTTTCGTGAACGTTTAAGCCTAATCCATGGCCTAAACTGTGAATGTAGCCTTCTTCAATGCGTGGGTCCTGGCGAATGGTTTTATGTCCCATATCTTCAAAAAGTTCGCATGTTCTCGCCTGGAATTTTGCCGCATTGACGTTTACTTCAAGCTCGCTGACAACAGTATCGTAGACTTTGACGACTTGTTCATAGGCTTTTTGAACTTTTTCAGGGGCATAACCCAAACACCAGGTTCGGGTGAAATCGTAATAATAACCACCCCCTGCCTCGGCAGGGAAAATATCAAAAACGATAGTGCGACCAAGCGAGATAACATCATCTGGGTTGCCACTGCTGTGGGGTACACCGGCATCACGGCCGATGGCAAAAATCATGCCTTCGGTGTCTTCCGCGCCTGCTTCAGCTAACCAAAGTTTGATTTGGCTCTTAACGTCGCCAATGGTTAGTGGACTGCCATCGGCTTTGATTAAGACCTCGTCTTCATTTACTTTATGGTGTTGTAAGAAGGCAGCTGTTTTACCAACAACAGTGGTTGTGCGTATACCTGTTTGGCGGATTCTTTCAATTTCATCAGCGCTCTTTGTGGCGCGTGCTTCGAGTAAAATCGTATCTTCAAAATCGCCGATAAACTTAATCCTGGGGAGCGCTTTTGTCAATCCCTGAATGAGTGGGAAGACTTTTCCAATCTCTCGTTTGCCATAAAGCATCACTTTGCCTTCGGTGATGTTTAAATCCTCAAAGATTTGCTTGAATTGTAAAATGGTCGCCTCAAGAAGGTTGCCATCGGTCTTTTTGAGCAACTCAGCAAGGGGGTAATTCGCATAGCTAAGCAATTCAAAGCCGGTTTTGGCGGCTTCATCGCGTTCCATCGTGCCGTGCATGAGAATTGGCTTTTTCCCAGGGCGATAGAATAGATCCGCATTGGTGATGTGACCGCCACCGGTGAGATAGTACATGGTGGGGTTGTTTTGGGCAGGGCCGCTAATCCAGAGCACGTCCACCTGGTGTTTTTGCATGAGTTGATCGATATCTGATTTCATTTTATCCTCTATTTTACTAAGTGTTTTAAGCTATTAATAATGACTTTATCTTCATCGGGATGTACCGTGCGTGGATCCAGAACAAGACTGCCATCCTGAATACGTGCGATAATGGCTGGTCTGTTTTCGCGTAAGGCTTTGAGCAGTTTATTGGGTGATTTCACAGAGAGTTGTAACAAGAATGTTGGGAGCGTTTCGCCTGGCAGACTGCCACCGCCAATGGTTGAGAGGCCTTTGATGACCTGACCGGCATTGAGCTGAGAACACCAGGATTCCACTCTTTGTTTGAGTTGTTCCTCATTCTGCGAGAGCATGCGATAAAGTGGGATTTCATGCTTATAATCGCCTTTGAGATAATGCAACAGTGTGGCTGAGAGCGCGCTTAAGCAAAGTTTATCTGGCCTTACGGCGCGGTAAAGTGGGTGGCGACGCAGTTTGTTAATTAGTGTAGCCTTGCCAGCGATGATGCCAGCCTGGGGGCCGCCCAAAAGTTTATCCCCTGAAAAACTCACTAAATCAGCTCCAGCGGCGATGGTTTCCGGCACGGTTGGTTCATGGTTTAAGCCAAATTGTGTCATATCAACCAGGCATCCTGAACCCAGGTCAACATAAAGAGGAATTTGGACCTTTTTTGCCAGGGTACTGATTTCGGTTAGTTTTGGTTCCGCGGTGAAGCCGTGAATTTGAAAATTACTTTGATGCGCGGTCATGATCATTCGCGCGCCATCCGTTATGGCCTGTTCGAAATCACTTAAGTGTGTGCGATTGGTAGTTCCGATTTCAAGCAGTTTGGCACCCGACTGGCGCATCACGTCTGGAATGCGAAAACCACCGCCGACTTCAACCAATTGCGAACGCGAAATGGCCACTTTTTTGCCTTTTGCCAACGCGCTAAGGGTTAGTAAAACGGCAGCGGCGTTATTGTTGACGATAAGTGCGTCTTCAGCACCAGTCAGACGGCTAATGAACGCTGCACAATGGATTTCACGGCTGCCTCGTTTGCCGGTGGGTAGGTCAAATTCAAGCGAGCTGTAATCCTGGCTAAGCGAAAAAAGTGCTTGCGCGGTGGC
>CAZTEP010000188.1:0-3469 GCA_964612325.1 uncultured Anaerolineaceae bacterium | reverse complement strand
GAGATTTCGCGGAGTGACTGGAGTTCAGACGTGTGCTCTTCCGATCTAAAGCTTCGCTCACCCGCAAAGTGATACCTTCTTTGCTCTGCGTCACTTCTTTTTTCAAAACTCGCAAGGGTGTTTCGCTTGAAACAACACCAAAATTTTCCACATAACCAAACAGCTTTTGCAAACGGGCATAAACCTTTTGAGGTCCAATGATGAGAATGGCAAGAAACAATGCGGCCATGGCAACTGCCAAAGCGCCCCACACGAGAGATGCACGGTTAGGTTTCGCCTGGCATGTTGTAGCCTGAGCCTGACGAATTAATTCCTGCTCTAATTTGCTCGCAAAAGCCTCATCAGGCAATAAATCATCTTTTTTCCAGTTAAACTTTTCTTCTATTTTCTGAAAGTCCTTTTTCTCTTCCATTTAATCCTCCAAACTTGCACTCATACGTTCCAAAATACGATAAATCCGCGATTTTACTGTTGAAACCGGCACATTCAATATCTCAGCAATTTCGCCAAAGGTCAGTTCAGCAAAATATTTCCACAAAATCAACTCTTTTTCATCCTGATTCAGCTTTTTTAAAAGTTCTTGTACAAGGAACTTTTTATCCTGAAGACCATTTTGTGGTTCAATCAATTCTTCGAAAACCACGTCCTCTCTTACCAGGCGTTGATTATTCCTGACTGAGCTTCTAAAATAGTCCATACATTTATTGCGCGCGATAGAAAACAACCAGCTTACAAAACGATTAGGGTCGCGCAATTGGTTTAATGATTTTAATGCTGTAATAAAAGTCTCTGAGCAAAGATCTTCCGCATCTTGATGATTCCGCACTAAACCCAGAATATAGGCATAGACACGATTAAGGTACAGACAATAAAGCGTGCCAAAATGCTTTGGATCACGCCTGGTGTCCTGCACCAATTGTGAGATATCAATTTCGGTTTGGTCTTGCATAGTCCTCATTTCTTTTTATACTCTAAGCTTGTCTTTTAAGGTTAATAAGAGAGAAACGAGCTTTCTATTTTATGTGGATTACTGTCGTTACATATACAGCTTTATGAATCGCATCTAACACTATTCTTTCTGCCTGGGCTCTTGTCATACCGTTTGGTACTTGGAGCGCGCTATATGGCAGACCGCCAACAACTTCATCACAACTAAAATCCAGCCCAGTATAATTTGCCAAAATAAACGTTCTTGCTTCATTACACAACTGCATTGCCCCAGGGGTTAGTGGTAAATAATTCACTCCAATTCGAACCTTTTCGAATGATAAAAGGACAGTTTGCGAGGCTTCATAGCTTTGTAACGACAGGTTATAACGAAATAAGACACAATGATCACCTCCAATTTGCCAATCATCGCCACCACCTGTGGCTCCGTGACGTTTACCATCAAGGATCAAAACAGGGGCTCCGCCGATTTCATAATCTCGGGTACTGAATGACGCGCATACCTGAATGGTCGTTTGATTTTCATCTCCTTCAACCCTGCCAGCCCAAAAACTTATGTTCTGTAAATCAGGGTTATAGATATTCCCAACACCAGCCACTACGTTCTCACCCACATTTACCTGCAACCATACAACATTTCCACCTCCAATGCGGATATCAGCGCCCGTCCCATCCGCGATGCGGTATTTTACTGTGTAGCTCCCATTTTCCGATGGCGCGGTCAGCTTCGCGCTTAAGGTGATGCTTTCGTTTGGCTCCACTGCTTTGCCAAATACAATTTTTTGTGGCGCGCCAAATAATCCGCCCAAACCTTCCTGCAATTCCAGATAACAGTCTTTTCCCAGTGTGTTTGTGCCAGTGTTTTTCAGCTCCCATTCCTTGGTAAACACGGTGCCTGGTTTAAGGCTAGAACCGTCCGGGTGCGTTTCGCGCACCAACACAACTTTGTTTTCGCCCGATGGAAATGCAACCACCGTAAGCCGAGGAGCTGTGCCTGATATGGTTTGACTGTCTTCTGGTACTTCCTCCACAACTTTATTCATTAACGCTTCTGCATGCAGCATTGCAGACTTTTCTTCTATCTCTGGGTCATCTTCAATACGCACCACCGGTGCTGGCAATCCTTCTGTCAACAAGTTTTCCTGGTTTTGTTTGCCATCATCCAAAGGTCTCGCCACACCTGAATGCTCGCAGGCACTAATAATAAGAAGAAGAATGAATATTGCTGTTAAGGTCTTTTTCATATAATCTCTTTCAAATAATGCCTTTTGTATAAACAAACAGGGGACACTGGGCTCCGCATAAACCCAGTGTCCTCCACAAGATGTGTGTTTAGTCGCCGTAGATGATGGTAGTGCTCCAGTTAGATGGCACCTTAATCATGCTGGCATCAAAGATAAGGCGATACGCTTCTTCTTCGCTCATGCCTTCGGGTAGTTTTTCGATGATGATACCACCACCGCCACCTCCGCCACCTGCTGGACTGCTTTTGTGACTTTCACTAAAAACGCTGAACTGCAAATCTGGATGGGTTTTGGCAAGCTCCGCTTGGGTGGCTTTGACACCTTCTGGGGTCATCAAACCACCTTCGCGCTCTGCTTCAACGCGTAAGAGACGCAGCGTGGGGTTTGGCGGACTGAGGTTGATCTCATCCACATCAAAACCGAGCACATAACAGCGAGTGTCACGCTCAAGGACATCCGGGCTTTTAGCGTCCTTCAGGCTCATGCTATTATTTAACACCTTTGTGTCGCCAAACTGAAGCTCCGCGACAGGGAGCCATTGCTGTTTATCGGGCAGTTTGATGCACATTTCAGCTGAAATGGTGCCAGGCAGATAAGTCATATCTACCAAATCAACATCCCGAACAGTTTTCATTGCGCCTGCATCATGGTGTTGGTAGAACAACAATGCCCCAATGCCCAGGACACAAATGACCATAATAAAGATACTGATAGTTTTGCTTTTCATGTTAATACTCCTTCTAATATTCGCATTTTTGCGTTCTTGTTAAGATAGACGACACAAAACCGAAAAAAGACGAAATGAAATGAAACCAATTTTGTACAAGCTTTAATTTGAATATGCAATCAATCTTATTTAGAATTATTACAAATAAGCTATGGAACACACAACACACACCTCACTCAAAGAATTGCTCAATAAGCCCAATCTGCGCAAAACCGCGCAACGGCAGTCCATTTACGACTACCTCAATGCCTCCTGCGAACATCCCAGCGCGGAAAACATTTATCAGGCGCTTAAACCACAGCATCCCACGCTTTCTTTGGCTACTGTGTACAACACCCTGACGCTTTTGGTTGACGCCGGACTGGTAACCCCCCTGGGCACCATCGGCGACAACAAAACGCAATTTGATGCAAACCTGCACCCTCATTTACACCTTTACTGCACCAAATGCAAAACTTTCATGGACTTTGACAGTCCCTTGCTTGAAGACATGAAAGCCTATGTTATTGAACAAAGCGACTACGATATCATCAACAGTCGCCACATTTAC
>CAZTEP010000187.1:0-3476 GCA_964612325.1 uncultured Anaerolineaceae bacterium | reverse complement strand
TTAAACGCATGCAAGCTTTGATTGACCGCCTTAACCTGATTATGCGCGAGAATCTTTCGGGTATTTTGGTCGTGCGAGCCTTCAATAAACAGGGCTTTGAGGAAAAAAGATTTGATGGCGCGAACCAAGATGTCGCGGAAAATATGCGTGGTATTGGGCGCACGATGTCCTTTATGCACCCAATCATGACTCTGGTTATGACCGGTGTGCAGGTGCTCATCATTTGGGTCGGCGCGCATCAGGTGGCAAAATCGACCATGCAAGTAGGCGATCTCATGGCTTTTATGCAATATGCCATGCAAATTTTGATGGCTTTTCTAAATCTTTCAATGTTCTTTGTAATTATGCCTCGCGCGGCAGTATCAGCGGAGCGTATTGTGGAAGTGCTTGAGCGCGAAAACATCATCCTTGACCCTGAAAATCCTGTTACTTTACCGGAGAAAATGCGCGGAGAAATTGAATTTCATGACGTTGATTTTCGTTATCCGGGTGGCGAGGAAGACGTCCTGCACGATATCAGCTTTAAAGCCCAACCCGGGCAGGTGACCGCGGTGATTGGCTCAACCGGCAGCGGGAAATCGACCCTGGTTAATCTTTTGCCGCGTCTTTTTGACGTGAGTAAAGGCAAAATTACCCTGGATGGCATTGATATTCGTGATATGACCCAATATGATTTACGCGAGCAGATTAGCTACGCGCCTCAAAGAGGCTTGCTTTTCAGTGGTACGGTAAAGTCAAATCTTTCGGTAGGCAGCCATGATGCTACAGAAGAGGAAATGCGAACAGCGGTTGAAATTGCCCAGGCGGCTGACTTCGTGTTTGACGATGAGGCTGGCCTGGATAAGGAGATTGCCCAGGCGGGCACAAACCTTTCTGGTGGGCAGAAACAACGTTTGTCTATCGCGCGCGCGCTCATTAAAGACAGTCCGGTTTATATTTTTGATGACAGTTTTTCAGCGCTCGACTTTAAAACCGACGCTGCTTTGCGTAAAGCAGTCAAACCAAAAATCGCGGACAAAACGGTCTTTGTGGTCACACAAAGAGTGGCAACCGCGCGAAATTCAGACCAAATTTTGGTGCTTGATAATGGTCGTTTGGTCGGCGTTGGCCATCATGATGACTTGATGGAGGCGTGTCAGGTATACCGTGAAATCGCGCAATCTCAACTAAGTGAGGAGGAGTTGGCATGAAACAAGACGAACTCCTGAAGAAAGAAGACTCTAATAACAAAAATCCCTTTTCCGCGGGTATGTCGCAAAATGGCGAAGACCAAAGCAAGCGGCAAGCTCCCCGTCGTGGTCCGGGCCGGTTTATGCCCGGAGAAAAAGCCCGCAACTTTAAAAGCAGCATGGGACGATTAATAGCCTATCTGGGCAGGTATAAGTGGCTCATTTTGGTCATTTTGATTGTGGCTGCCGGCTCTTCAGTTTTTTCGATTTTTGGCCCAAAGACCTTAGGGCGCGCGACTACCGAGTTATATGAAGGTATCACGCGCATGGTGCGTGGCGATGCCTCAGGCGTTGATTTTGGCAAAATAGGCAGCATTTTAAGCCGGGTCCTTTTGATGTACAGCTTTTCAGCTTTGTTTGGCTTGATTCAAGGGCGCGTGATGGCGGTCATTTCGGCGGATATCATCTATCGTCTGCGTAATGACCTTTCCAAAAAACTTCACCGTCTGCCACTCAGCTTTTACGATCGCGTGACCCAGGGGGAGGTGCTTTCGCGCGTGACGAATGACGTTGACACCATCGGGCACACACTCAATCAAAGCCTGTCGCAGATTATCACCTCGCTGACCACGGTGATTGGTGTCTTAATCATGATGCTCTCCATTAACCTGACCCTTACCCTGGTGGGTTTGACGGTAATACCCCTCTCGCTTTTAATGATTCGCTTCGTGGTGAGCCGTTCGCAAGGCTACTTCCGTAAACAACAGGCCTATTTGGGGCATATTAACGGCCATATTGAAGAAATGTACGGCGCGCATGTGGTACTCAAGACCAATAATGGCGAAAAAGCCAGCGTTGAACATTTTGAAACTTTGAACACCGAGTTGTACGACAGTTCCTGGCGCGCGCAGTTCATCTCGCATATTATGATGCCCATGATGCGCCTCTTTAGCAACCTTGGATATGTGGCAGTCGCCATGGTGGGTGGCTATTTGATGATACAAGGCAAGCTTAATTTGGGCGATATCCAGGCCTTTATTCAGTACCTCAACTCATTCCATGGCCCAATGCAAAACATTGCCAACATTTCAAACATTTTGCAACAAACCGCGGCAGCGGCGGAACGGGTTTTTGAGTTCCTTGACGAAAAAGAAGAACTTCCCAACCCTGAACATCCCATCGCTTTGGAATCGGTTGAGGGACATGTTACGTTTAAGGATATCTGCTTTGGCTATGACCCCGATGTGCCGGTTATCAACAATTTCTCTTTGGATGTTAAACCCGGTCAACAAATCGCGATTGTGGGTCCTACTGGCGCGGGTAAAACAACTTTGGTCAAGTTGCTTATGCGCTTTTATGAATTAGGTTGTGGCGGGATTTTGGTGGATGGCGTCAATATCCAAACCATGACACGCGAAGATTTACGCTCGAAATTCGCCATGGTCTTGCAGGACACCTGGCTCTTTAATGGCTCCATTATGGAAAACATTCGCTACGGACGCCAGGACGCGACCGATGATGAAGTTATGCAAGCCGCGGATATGGCTTACGCGGACCACTTTACACGCACTCTGCCGGGTGGCTACAGCTTTGAAATTAATGAAGACGCCACCAATGTTTCCGCCGGACAAAAACAGCTGCTCACAATCGCGCGGGCGGTGCTGAAGGACGCGCCTATCCTGATTTTGGACGAAGCGACCAGCTCAGTGGATACGCGTACGGAACTTTTGATTCAAAAGGCGATGACCAAACTCATGCGCGGACGCACTTCCTTTGTTATCGCGCACCGGCTTTCAACAATTAAGAATGCCGACCGTATATTGGTTTTGCGCGATGGGAATATCGTGGAAATTGGCACGCACGATGAGCTTTTAGACCGCCAGGGCTTCTACGCGGAACTGTACCATAGCCAGTTTGTGAAACAGGCCGAATAAAACTTCGGTCGCGCTAAAGCGTGATTGCGAAATCATGCTTTGGCAAGTCCTTATATAAAATAGAAACCCACCTGACCGGCATGTCTGGTCAGTTGGGTTAAATACTCGCCTTGATGTCTTTCATATTTCTCGCTGTGGGTATAACCCGTTCACTGAGGCCGAAGTGCAGGCCTTGTGCCTGTTTCTCGCTGAAGCAAAAGAAACAGAAGAATCTGCACGGCGGAACGCCGGCAGAAGAGGTATTAAGTATTAACCCCGTTCAAACGTGGTCTCCTGACCACGTTCTTCCCATGGTCAGGAGACCATGATGGAACGTAAAATATGCACTCGGTGTCCACACCGAAGTGCTAAACCGTGTCGGCGGAACGCCTCC
>CAZTEP010000186.1:0-3476 GCA_964612325.1 uncultured Anaerolineaceae bacterium | reverse complement strand
TTTCGCGGAGTGACTGGAGTTCAGACGTGTGCTCTTCCGATCTGGTGAAAGTAGATTTGCCTTTACAAGCCTATTTCCGCTTGAACAATCCTAATTTAGGACAATTCGAACGCACTTTGATTATTGCTGATGAAGGGTCGCAAGTGCATTATGTTGAAGGATGTACCGCGCCCATATATTCTGAAGATTCATTCCACAGTGGTGTAATTGAGATTGTTGTCAAGAAAAACGCGCGTGTACGCTACTCGACTATTCAAAACTGGTCTACTAATGTTTATAATTTGGTTACTCAACGGGCCTCGGTTTTTGAAAATGGCACGATGGAATGGGTTGACGCTAACCTTGGCTCTAAAGTGACCATGAAATATCCCAGTTGCTACCTGCGTGGTGAGGGTGCGCACGGCGAAATGCTCTCAGTCGCTTTTGCCGGTCCGGGCCAGGTACAAGATGCTGGTTCGAAAATGATTCATTTCGCGCCAAATACCAGTAGCAAGATTATTTCTAAATCCATTTCCCGTGGCAATGGACGTTCTTCGTATCGCGGATTGGTGCGAGTCGTGAATGGAGTTGAAAAAGTGAACAGCTCTGTGGTTTGCGACGCGCTTTTACTTGACCCTGAATCGATCTCTGATACGTATCCGACGATAGATGTGCGGTCGAGCGATGTGAATATTGGGCATGAAGCTTCGGTCAGCCGAATTGCTGAAGACCAATTGTTTTATTTGAATAGCCGTGGCTTGAGCGATGAAGAAGCCACTACGATGATAGTTTCTGGTTTTATTGAACCCTTGGTAAAAGAATTGCCAATGGAATATGCAGTTGAAATGAACCGTCTCATACAACTCCAGATGGTTGGATCGGTAGGGTAGTGATGACGAACATTGATAACAGCAAAAAAACAATTATGAAAAATCTTCACTGGCCAAATCATTGGAAACCTGTAGAAGATGAACGACAAGATACCTGGAATAAGGCCAAGGCTTTTCCTTTTCCATCGCGTAAACATGACGATTGGCGTTGGGTGAATTTTGGTGACCTTGATTTAGAAAGTCTGAATGTTGAACCAATTCAAACAAATATTACCGCTTCAAATGTGGTGAAAATCATTAATGCTCATCAGTCGAATGTGGCAGATGTTGAAATACTTGAACAGCTTGAAGCTACGCGTGAAATTAAAAATGAGGATAGTTTCACCGCAATCAATCAGGCTTTAGCGGATGAGGTAATTATTATTCAAGTGCCAGAAAACAAAAGACTTGATGAAACCATTCATATACGTCACCATTTTTCAGGAGCGAATAGTGCGGCTTTTACGCGATGCTTAATTAAGGTGGACAAAGGCGCTGAGGCAAAAGTGATTGTTAAGTTTAGTTCGGATGAGGACCTTAGCCAGCAAGCATTCTTTAGCTATCGCATGGATGTTTGGGTTGAGCAAGGCGCGCGATTAGAACTGATAGAAACACAAGAATTTGGTAAACAGGTGAACTTTATCAGTCATGAGCATGCTCAATGCGCGCAAAATGCCCATTTAAATTGGAATTACATTGCATTAGGCAGCAAAAATAGCAAGAGTTTCATTACTGTAGACTTGAATGGTTCTGGCGCAGAGACCTTGATGAATGGCGTTTATTTTAGTGGTACAGGACAACTCATTAATCTTGATACCCAGCAAAATCACAACGCGCCGAATGCTCACAGCGATTTGCTTTATAAAGGCGCGGTCATTGGTGAAGGTATGGCGGTATGGGAGGGAATGATTTATGTTGACTATGAAGCGCAAAAAACCGATTCCTACCAAAGCAATTGCAATCTCATTTTGGATGATCGTGCTGAAATAAAAACCATTCCAGGTCTTGAGATTAATGCTAATGATGTTAGTTGTTCGCATGGCGCGACAGTTGGCAGGCTGAATGATGATGAGTTGTTTTATTCTCAAAGTCGGGGTATTCCGATGAGAGAAGCCGAAAAATTAATCGTTGAAGGTTTTTTTGCGGAAGTTTTGAGCAAATCTGGAGATGAAGCCTTAGTAGAAAGTTTCCTTTTACGGATTTCAGATAAGTTCAAAACAAACCGTGTTGATGATACTGCGTAGAAAGGAGATACATGTTTAGAACAGCGAATTTTATGCGTCCTCCATCAGATGATCATAATTACAAGATTGGTGATCGAGTGGAAGTCAATTGTGACCATGAAGATAAAGATGGTCAACGTATAAGAGGATGGATAAGAGGCACCATTGTGCAAATTGAAAACAAGCTCATTGCCGTTCAGTTTAAAGATAAAGTTTATCTAACAGATGGCTGGATGGTGCCAGACCACATTTTGTGGTTCCCCTTTGAATCAGAGAATGTGCGACCTTGGGTTTCACCCCAAAGTCGCGCGAGACGAAGTGGTTTAGAATAGCTTAGTTCGTTTTAGCGAATTCAGCAACAATCCGGATGATATCAAAGCCTTCGGCAAATCCTCGTTCAGCCAAAGCGCCATGACGAATTGCCGTGGCACGCATGATATCCGGCGAAAAATAATAGCGATCCTGGTAGGTTTTATACTCTGCCAAGGCTGCTATTTTTTTGTTTAAGTCATCCTCACTTACTTCTGCAAGAAAATGGGGGAAGAAACCATAAGAAGATCGCAGAACATCGAAACCCAAAACGGTTGTGCCACGAAAAGCGCGCATTGCTTCTTGGGTGACGATTTGGTGATCCTGATGCAGGTCCTGTGCAGTGTGCACGAACACAATCTCGGGTTGATGCATTTTGCGCAAGGCTATCATTTTTTCAAGGATTTCTTGTCGCGCGTCAGGGAAGCGACGTGTTTCAAAGCTGCCAAGCTCAAATTGATCGTCGTGCAATCCTAAGGTGTGCATGCTGTTTGTATGTTCCGCGACAAGGTGCAGTAACGAGGGATTCTTTTGGTTGTCAGAAAAGGTATAACAGAAAATATCAGCTTTGCCAATCATGCCTGCGATAAACGCACCGCAACCCAATTCGATATCATCAGGGTGAGCCCCTAAAAATAGCAGAGATTTGCCATAAAAAGTCATATTGTTCATGCTGATCTCCTCTTTATTTTGTTGCGATGAAACCGCCAACAACTTTGGTCATAATCAGCTTGCCGTCATTTGCCAAACGAGCTGATGCGACCTTTTCAATTGCAGACATAACTTTTTCGAATTCATCATGGGTTTCAAAAAGCGTGTTCCATAACTTGCGGTCTTCAGACATAGACGCACGGGTGTAAACCATGTATGGTTCTACACTCTCAAAAGTGAGTGGGTTTTCGAAAATGTGTTGCTCAGTCGTTGAAAACAGCTTTTGCATCGTGCCATAAATTTGTGAGGCGTATCGTGAACTGCCAGGCATGGGGGGGATATCCTTGCCGGTTGCTTCGCGAATAATATCGTAAAAGAGTTGTTTGTTTGTTGGAGATCGGAAGAGCGTCGTGTAGGGAAAGAGTGTACGTCCTGGGGTAGTTCT
>CAZTEP010000185.1:0-3484 GCA_964612325.1 uncultured Anaerolineaceae bacterium | reverse complement strand
ACGACGCTCTTCCGATCTTCAGCGCGTGTACACGTAGCGCGTCAAAACCGCCCGCGTTTGACCCAACTATTGGCGATGACATACCTCTTTTTGAGTCAGTAGATGACCAAATCCGCTATGCTACCTCCACCGCAGCAGCCATCATCTCGCAGTACAACCTGCCTACTGAAATCGTGCAAAACCCCCAGGGCATTTAAATTGTGGTCACTTCTACACCTATCCCAACAGCCACACCTACGCCCACTCCAACGGCAACGCCTATCGTCCTCTCCGCGCCTGAAACCTGGCAAATCCAAAGTGGTGAAACTCTTGAATGCCTCGCTCGCAGGTTTGACGTTAAACTTGAGGACCTTATTGAAGCCAATCCACACCTGGATCCTTTCAACCTAAAGATTGGTCAAACGGTTACATTGCCTGAAAACAGTAAATGGGAAGGTGAACGCGCGGTAGGCACATGGCCAAGACCCGATATTTGGGAAGTTTCTCCTGGTGAAACGGTTTATGGAATTGCATGCGCCTATGGTGATATCTATCCGGAAGAAATTATCGAGGCTAACAACATTGAAGACCCGAATGATCTTAGTGGCTATACAGAATTACAAATTCCGTAAAATAAGCAAATGATGCAAATCCTAAACAAAGAAAAAGTTTTTAAAGGTCACCTGATTGATGTTGAAAAGGTTCATATCCGTTTGGCAGATGGAAAAGAACGCTTTTATGAAATGGTAAATCATGCCAATGCCGTTACTGTGCTACCCATTGACAATGACGGCATGATTTATTTTGTTGAACAATTTAGGGTTGGCTCAGGTAAGAAGATGCTTGAGCTTCCTGCTGGCGTTATTGATCCCGGTGAGCAGCCAGATGCAACCGCCCACCGCGAACTAAGAGAAGAAACCGGCTTCGGCTGCAAAGAACTAACAAAACTAACCGAGTTTTACATGATAGTAGGCTATGGCGATGAATTCATGCATGGCTACCTCGCCCAGGATTTATACCCCGCCGCGCTTGAGCCAGATGAAGATGAGAACATCAATTTAAGACCCATTCATCTCAACCAGGCTTATAAAATGCTCTTTTCCAACAGCTTCGACGATGGTAAAACCATTGTGCTTTTAAGTCTGGCGATACCGCATCTCTTGAAAGCTTTCCCGGACTTACACGCTATATTTCTGCAATAAAAATTTAAATACATAATAAAAGCTCAAAATCTCGGATCAGCCTAAAGCGTTTGAGATTTTTTGTTTCCTTAAGTCGACATGTTTTTCGTAGAGGAAATCTCACACAGATTCATCATTCTGCGTTACAATTAGGCTGGTAACCTCCATTTATGGAAGGTTCTTTAATGTGCATAAAATTCAATCGGATAACCGATAATAAAAGGAGCTAAGATATATGAAACGAGATATGGTCATGACCGATGCCAACGAGGCAACCGCACACGTCGCTTATCGCTTAAGCGAAGTAATTGCGATTTATCCAATTACCCCCAGTTCAAACATGGGTGAATATGCGGATCAATGGGCAGCAGAACGCCTTCCAAACCTTTGGGGCACAGTCCCTTCGGTCATCGAAATGCAATCCGAAGGTGGCGCGGCTGGCGCGGTGCACGGCGCATTGCAAACCGGCGCATTAACCACCACTTTCACTGCCTCTCAAGGCCTCTTATTGATGATCCCCAACATGTACAAAATTGCTGGTGAACTTACACCTGCAGTTTTCCATGTTTCCGCGCGATCAATAGCCGCCCAGGCCCTCTCCATTTTTGGTGACCACCAGGACGTTATGGCCGTTCGCCAAACCGGATGGGGTTTAATTGCCAGCAACTCGGCTCAGGAAGCTCAGGATACCGCTGCCATCGCCACCGCGGCAACATTACGCGCGCGCATCCCCTTTGTTCACTTCTTTGATGGCTTCCGAACATCACACGAAATCAACAACGTTCAGCGCATCAGTGATGCTGACCTCAAAGAGTTGATTAACGAAGACATGATTGCGGAACATCGCGCTCGCGCGCTCAAACCAGAAACTCCCTTCATCCGCGGTACGGCTCAGAACCCTGACGTTTACTTCCAGGGTCGTGAAACCGTCAACCGCTACTACAACGAAGCTGTGCGCATCGTTCAGGAAGAAATGGATCGCTTTGCTGATATTACCGGTCGCCAATACCACGTTATGGAATACTACGGCTCAGAAAAAGCTGACCGTGTGGTAGTCATCATGGGTTCCGGCGCAGAAACTGCAGCAGAGGTTGCCAACTATCTCAACACCCACAACGAAACTGTTGGTGTTGTCGTTGTGCGATTGTATCGCCCCTTCTCTGTGGAACATTTCGTCAAGCTCTTGCCCGCCACAGTTAAGAAAATTGCCGTGCTTGACCGCACCAAAGAGCCCGGTGCTGTTGGCGAACCCCTTTATCAAGACGTTGTTAACGCCCTTAGCGTAGCTTTGGACAAGGGTTGCCTCGCTTGTGGCACAATGCCCAAAGTTATCGGTGGCCGTTACGGTCTTTCATCCAAAGATTTCACTCCCGCTATGGTTAAGGGTGTCTTTGATGAACTCGCCAAAGACAATCCCAAACCCCGCTTTACCGTGGGTATCATCGATGATGTCACCAATCTGAGCATTGACTACGACCCCAGCTTTGAGATTTTGAGCGATAAAGTCATCCAAGCTATGTTCTTTGGTCTTGGGTCTGATGGTACTGTTGGTGCCAATAAAAACTCGATTAAAATCATTGGTGATCAAACTGAGAACTTCGCCCAGGGTTACTTCGAATACGACTCCAAAAAATCCGGCGGCGTCACCGTTTCCCACTTGCGCTTCGGCCCCGAACCTGTCAAAGCGCCTTACTTCATCTCTGAAGGCCAGGCTAACTTTGTGGCTTGTCATCAACTTAGCTTTGTTGAACGCTATGACATGATTAAATACTCACGCCCCGGCTCAGTGTTCTTGCTCAACACTATCTACAGCCCCGAAGAAGTATGGGACACCCTCCCCCGCGATATGCAAAAAGATATGATTGACAAGAATATACGCTTCTACGTCATCGATGCCTACAAAGTTGCCGAAGCAACCGGCATGGGCAATCGCATCAACACCATCATGCAGACCTGTTTCTTCGCTATCTCAGGTGTTCTGCCCCGCGAAGAAGCCATCACCCACATCAAAACCGCTATTGAACAAACCTACGGCGAAAAAGGTGAATCCGTCGTTAAACGCAACTTTGAAGCTGTTGATGGCTCACTGGCAAACCTCCACAAAGTGGACTATCCCAAAGAAATCACAAGCGACATTACCCGCCGTCCCGCGGTGCCCGAAGAAGCTCCGGTCTTCGTCAAAGAAGTTCTTTCCATGATGATCGACCGCAAAGGCGATGAAATCCCCGTGAGCATGATGCCCGAAGATGGAACCTACCCCTCAGCCACCACCCAATGGGAAAAACGCGATATTGCGCTGGATATTCCCGTTTGGAACCCTGACC
>CAZTEP010000184.1:0-3493 GCA_964612325.1 uncultured Anaerolineaceae bacterium | reverse complement strand
GATTAACGACCCTGACGTTACTGAATACCTTAGCAATATCTTTCCCTACAGCCTTGAAACTGAGACCGCATGGTTCGAGTCGATACTTAAGCTTCCTATGGCAGAGCATCCGCTCGTTATTGAACTGCGCCTTAAGGACGGTGAGGATAACTGGCTCCCTATCGGTAATTGCGCCTTTATGCATATCACCAACATTCATCGCAGCGCGGAAGTCGGCATCTTTCTTGGCGAAAAGGAATACTGGAGCCAGGGCTATGGCACACAAGCCATGCGTTTATTGCTCAAATTTGGATTTGAAGACCTGAATTTTCACCGCATTTGGCTACGCGTTCTTGAAAATAATCACCGCGCGCGTAAAAGTTACCTTAAAGCCGGTTACATAGAAGAAGGACGGATGCGAAAATCCGAATTTCGACACGGTTTTTACAATGACATCATTCTTATGAGCATCTTGCAGGAAGAATGGTTTGCGAACAAACAAAAGGAAGGGTAGAACAATGACAACTCAACAGCCAGATTTAGGCATGCGCTATGGTAATATTCGTCTTTTTGCTGGCACAGCATCCATGGACCTCGCTCAGGAGATCGCCGATTATCTCGGTGTCGAACTTTGCGGACGTGATGTAATCCAATTCACCAACGAAAACTTATTTGTAAAGCTCCATGCTTCAGTTCGTGGTCAAGACTGCTACATCATCCAAACAACGTCCATGCCAGTGCATCGCAATCTGATGGAAATGCTCATCATGGCGCAAACACTCAAACTTGATTCCGCTGGTCGCATTACTATGGTTTTCCCCTATATGTGCTACGGACGCTCTGACCGCAAAGACCAGCCGCGCGTTCCCATCACTGCAAAATTAGTCTGTGAAATGATGGAAGTTGCCGGCGCTGACCGTTACATCACCATGGACCTGCACGCTGGCCAAATTCAAGGCTTTTTCTCTATTCCCGGTGATGTCCTTTCTGGTTATCACATCATCAAACCTTATCTTGCTAACATGCTTCCTGAGCTCACCAATCCCGTAATCCTTACTGCGGACTTAGGCTTTGCCAAGCATGGGCGGCGCTACGCGATGGGGCTGAATATTCCGCTATCCTTCATCGAGAAACGACGCATTGACAATCACGACCATACCGAAGCGCTCAATCTGATTGGTGATGTAAAACACCGCGATGTCATTCTCATTGATGACGAAGTTGACACTGGTGGCTCTATTTGCGAAGCGGTAGAAACAGCCAGACTTAACAGCGCGCGCGACATTTACGTCGTGTTTATTCACCCGGTACTATCCTCCAACGCTGTACAACGCCTGGCCGCCCTCCCTGTTAAGCGCTTCATCACCACCAACACTATCCCACTTAGCGAAAGCCAAATTGCAACCTTTGGCGATCGCCTTACTGTTTTAAGTGTGGGCCCCTTGCTCGGTGAAGTCATCAAACGCACCAACCAAAGCACTTCCGTAGGTGCATTGTTTAATGAGTAATGCCTGAGCTACCTGAAGTTGAGACCATCGCGCGAAATTTAGCCAAAGGTGATGCGAAAACGCCTTCTGTCATTGGGCAAAGAATAATTGCAAGCTCAATCTTTTGGACTAAAACGATTGCAGAACCAGAGCTAAGTAACTTCCTGGCAGCCATTAACAATCAAACAATCCTAAATGTTTCAAGGCGTGGCAAGTTCCTTATTTTGGAGCTAAACCACGCCTTTTTGCTTATCCATTTGCGCATGAGCGGCGACTTGATAATGCGCCAAGCCGAAATAACACCACCATTAAATGCGCCCCTTGTTGCCCATGACCATGTTTACCTCCATTTTGCCGATAACTGGCATTTGGCTTTCAACGATACGCGCAAATTTGGCAGAATCTGGCTAACACCAGAACCAAATACCATTTTAGGCAAACTTGGTCCCGAACCTTTTGACCCAAAACTGACCACTGATGTTTTTGCCAAACGTTTAAGCCAATATAAGCGCCAGCTAAAACCACTTTTGCTTGATCAAAGCTTCATCGCTGGCTTAGGTAATATTTACACCGATGAAGCCCTCTTCGAATCAAAACTCCACCCCAAACGCCCGTCAAACACCCTGAATAGTGATGATTCAGGTCGTTTGCTGCACTCTATTCGCAAGGTTTTACAACTTGGCATTGAACACAATGGGGCCAGTATCGACTGGGCTTACAAAGGTGGGGAGTTTCAAAATTACTTTAAAGTTTATCAACAAACTGGCAATCCCTGCCCTCGTTGTAACCAACCCATCTCTCGCACTACCATTGCCCAACGTGGCACACATTTTTGCAGGAATTGTCAAATTGAATAAGCCATTCTCTGCTCCATCATTTTTATTAAAGCACCCTTTTGTCCTTAATAAAAAACCAAACCCCTCGAAAACGAGGGGTTTGTCACGGAAATAATTCTTTTTTTTGCGATATCTATACAGTTGGTTTCACCGAAGTCATCCTTAGACCACGATGAATGTTGTTTTTATTTACCTTCAACCATTCAACCGTATCCTCAATAGACTCTTTTAAACAGCGGGGTTTATATCCCAGTTCTTTGATAGCCTTCAATGAGCTGATATGCGAATTGCTGAGCAATGTTTTGATGCTATATGTCGTAAACTTCGGTCGGGTTTTGAACAATTTATAAAAGAACTCAGCAATTGGCGCAACAAACAAAGCCAATTTTGCTGGAATATTAATCTCAGCTGTTTTAATCGAACACGCTTTTTGAACCATTGCTCTTAAAGCTTTTATCGTCAATCGCTCTCCACCTAAGATATAAACCTCACCAGAAGCACCTTTTTCAGCAGCTAAAATATGCCCTGCCGATACATCGCGCACGTCCACAAAGTCATAAGCTCCGTCGGTTGAGACGGATGCGCGTTTTTTCATCCAGGTAATAATCAGCTCACCAATTTCCGATAGCTTGTAATCATATGGTCCAACCACACCTGTTGGACAAACAACGACCGCGTTCAACCCCTCTTGAACTGCATCAAGAACAAGTAAAGTAGCTTCAGCTTTGGTTCGGTCATAAAGGCCATCTGGGTTTTTCGTGTCGAATTTCAGTAATTCATTAATAACAATACCCTCAGGAACACGCTCATAGGCATGAATTGAACTGGTATAGACCAATCGCTCAACACCAAGCTCTTTACACAAGGCAATGACATTGGCAGTCCCTTCAACATTCACCTTGTGCATAAGCGCGTATTGATCTGCAGTCAACGCGACATATGATGCCAAATGAAAAACCAGCCTGACACCAGTCATAGCCTCACGGAGTTGCTCCATATTCAAAATATTTCCTCGCACGATTTCAATGTCAAGACCATCAAGCGAACCAACGTCTTCACCTGGCAAGGCTAAAACACGCACACGCTCACCCTTTTTGACCAAATCGCGTACTAAAACATTTCCAATATGCCCTGCTCCACCTGTAACTAAGATCATTTAAGCACCAGATCGGAAGAGCACACGTCTGAACT
>CAZTEP010000183.1:0-3497 GCA_964612325.1 uncultured Anaerolineaceae bacterium | reverse complement strand
AAATCGCAAAAATTCTCTTTTGTGCTTTAGTTTTGCTGGCTATGTGTTAATAGCAAATCAAGCTATGTCGCTTCTTGTTTAGAAGAGTCTCTTGTTATGCATCATCAAAAGCGCACATTTTTGCCCAAACATTTACAATAAAAGCATCATGAAAAATAAAGCTCATCTTGTCGCGACGTTGCAGGCTTTGCTGGTCACTTTTCTGTGGTCAACCTCGCTTATTATTATCAAGCTTTTCATAAACGAGATTCCACCTTTGCTTTTTGCTGGTTTGCGCTACACTATGGCTGTTATTATTTTGGCTCCCGTATTGTGGCGCTACCGTGAAGACATCAAATCACTTAGTAAACGCGACTGGCTTAGGCTTTTCATCCTTGGTGTGGTTTACTATTTCATCACCCAGGGCGCGCAGTTTATCTCGCTTAAATATGTTGACATGGTGACCATCAGCCTCATTCTTACCTTTACCTCACCTCTGGTCGCTTATATTGGGATTATCTTTCTCAAAGAACCGGTCCTGCCACAGCAGTGGGCTGGCACCATTCTTTTTATTATCGGCGCGCTGATTTACTTTTCGCAAAAACAACTTTCAAGCATGAGCGTTTTGGGTTTGGGAATGGTCTTGCTTTCGTTGCTTACCAATTCCGCGGGTACGGTATTGGGTCGCTCAGCTAATCGCGATCGAAAACTCAACGCCCTGGTTGTGACGGGCATCAGCATGTTTTTTGGCGCGGTTTTGTTGCTTGGGTCGGGCCTTTCCCTGCATGGCATGCCTAAGTTAGCTTTGAAATCATGGTTAATCATTTTTTACACAGCTTCAATAAATACTGCTTTTGCCTTTTGGCTATGGAATCACAGTATGCGTACCCTCAGCGCGATGGAATCGAGCGTGATTAACAACACCATGCTCATTCAAATTAGTGTGCTTTCGTGGATTATTCTGGGCGAAAAAATCAACTTTTGGGAAGGTCTTGGTCTTTTTATCGCGTTGATTGGTGTTATTTTGGTCAGCGCGCGTTTCAAAAAACAAGACACGGTTAATCAAACGATTATTGACGAAATGACACACTGAATAAAACGGAAAGTAGCGTTTGCGCTATGATTACTGGTTTTATAAAGTTATAGCAAACTTGATTTTTATTATGTTAATTAAAACCAGTCATTAAAGGACAATTACCAGGCGGTGTGTTGGTTTCTATCGGTATTGAAGTCCTGCGAAAGAGCGTGTAATGATGAATTACACCAGCTTTTATCCAAGCCTCGTCGTTCTCTAAAATCTCAATTAAATCAGGGTCTTTAAAAGCGATGACATTAATTTCTTTTTCCAGCACACAGCTCTTAAACTGTTCGGGATTACTAATTAAGAGAGAATCAGCGTTTTTTTCAACCCAAATAAATGGCCGATCGAAGTAAATGTAACCATCATCATTTGCACCAATTTGCACTGAAAGATAACCCCAATCACGGTTTTCCGTTAAAGCATTTCCGCCTGTTTCATCAACAAGCTTGGCAAGCTCTTTTCCAACATCTATTGCATTTGCGGTAGAGTAGTTTGTGTAAGCAAAGATTGATTTTATTTGGATGGGAACTATCGCCAAAAAAATGAGTATGACAATCACCAATCCTATGGCAAAATTCCTTATACGCAACGAGGAAAGTGAAATTAAAAACTTTCCTAACAACGGATAAAAAAGAAAGCTAAAAGGTAAAAAATAGCGAACGTAGTTTCCAAAAGGCTCCACTTGTCCATTATGCACGGCTATATAAATAATGAGTGGCACCACAGACATGAGTAGGTAATGGCCCAACAGGGGGTACTTTTTTCTGTGTAAAAAGCTCATGACAACTAAAATCGGAAAGCTAATTAACAAAAAAGGATCCGCTTCAAAAAACAACTCAAAGTACGCGCCATAATCCTTTGCGCCACCATAGTGTTCGAGTTTATAGTCTTGAATACTTTTTAGTGAATAGAAGAAATCATTGGTGGCGATATAATTGCCAATCAACCAAGCGATGGGGTAAATCCAAGGCAGACAAATGATGAAAAACGAAATCAAACTTGCTTTAAGAGGGGTTTCTTTTTTTACGAAATCGTGTATCAAAACTCCTGCTACAATCAGCGACATGATAGCAGCATAGACCCAGGATTCAAAGCGAAACCCATTTGCAATGGCCAAAAACAGGCTGGTGATAATCAGATTCTTACGCCGCTTATTGTTGAGCCAAACGAGTAGCTGCCAAATGGCAATTAAAATAAAGGTGTTGCTAATGAGTTCTGTAAGCGGCGTGGAGCTTAACCATATGTGGCCTGGGCTTAAACTAAGCAAGGCTGTGCCGATTAGGGCGACAATGTTGTTCTTAAAAAGGGTCTTTCCGATAAAGAATGTTGCAATTATGGAAGTTAAACCAAAGATGATGACTACAACGCGTGGCATCCAAAACAAATTCCAACAAAGTTTCAAAAGCAAACCAAAAAAGTACATGTGGAAAGGTAACCAGGGCCCACTCCAAAGACCAAAGGGTTTCTTTGACCAGTTAGCTGCTGAGATGATGCGCCCATAATCGTCTGCGGTTAATGCGACAAAACCATCCCGGAAAATAAAAACAGTCAATACAACCCGGATGATTAGAATAATCCCTAAAAATACAAGCGCGTATTTATTGCTACAGTCCCAATTTGTCTTTTGTTTGTTTTCTTGTGTTAGTGGCAGCATAATTGTGGATATTATACCAAATAGACTGCTACTGTATGCGATACCGACTAAGGGATGTGTTTTGTGCAAGTTTTCATTAAACAGAGAAGCGCTTTGAACAAAAGCGCTTCAATCATGAGGAGAGAAACAACCAACACTTAATTTGAAGAATCTGAGATGATGTCTTCAAACGTGAAATTGACTACTGTTAAGTTTTCTTCATTGACTTTGGCACACTTTTTAGCCAGCGGACAAGTGCTGCACACACTGCCACACGCCGCGGCTTGTTTCGCCTGACGCACCATAGCATAGATGACCAGGGCAACGACTAAAAGAACTGCAAAAGCGACCAGAATAGTTCCGGGTGTCATCATCTCACCTTTATTTCGCCGGTGCCAGGCTGGCCACGGGCTTTTTGTAGTCTTTCTGCCGGCGGAAAATCATATAAAACAGTCCCACCAGAGCAATGATGCCAAAGACTGTGCCGACGGTAAAAGCGCCTGTGGTAAACCAGGTGCCGAGTTGGTAATAAATCAAAGCCAGCACATAAGCGAAGACGGTCTGATAACCAATCGCGAACCACGTCCAGCGCGCGCTGTTCATTTCGCGCTTGATGGCACCAATCGCCGCGAAGCAAGGCACACAAATCAGGTTGAAAATCAGGAAAGCGTAAGCGGATATCATCGTGAAATCCCGTGCGATGAGATGCCAAATTTCTTCACCCGCCTCGCCAACTTCGCCGATACCATACAAAACGCCATAGGTACTCACCACATTTTCTTTGGCGACCAAACCCGTTATCGT
>CAZTEP010000182.1:0-3499 GCA_964612325.1 uncultured Anaerolineaceae bacterium | reverse complement strand
CTTAATGCTGATTTAATTATATAAAAACTATCAGAAATTATATTATGTCTCAGAGAGGAATTACTAAATGAGTAAGGACTTTGTCAGCCCTGTAGCATTGAGCACGGATGAGGAAAGCTATTTTTCATCAGAAGTAGAAAGTTTCTGGTTAAGAGTATGGCGACGATTCAAAAATCATAAATTGGCGATTGCAGGGACTGTAATAATTCTTATAATTGTACTGTTGGCAATTCTAGCTCCTGTAATAACTCCTTTTTCTTACGATCAATTACATCTTGAAGAGGTTTCTCAAGGGAAACCAATTGCACCTAATACAAAGTTTTGGTTTGGGACAGATAATCTGGGACGTGATTATCTCACAAGGAGTATATATGGAGGTAGAACTTCTTTATCTGTCGCTCTTGGAGCCGTCGCGATATCGATTCTGATTGGAGTTCCCTTGGGAAGTCTGGCCGGTTATTATGGTGGAATAGTCGATCAGATAATTTCTCGATTGATTGAAGTATTAACGTGCATACCGACATTTTTTCTAATATTGACTGTTAATGCCATGTTAAAACCAAGTATGTTTAACGTCATGATTGTTCTGGGAGTGTTGGGTTGGATGGGCATGGCCAGGCAAATCAGAGCTCAGTTTCTAAGTTTGAAAAATCAAGACTTTGTGCAGTCGGCGATTTCTCTGGGCCTCAAAGATTCCATGATTATTTTCCGTCATTTATTGCCGAATGCATTAATGCCCGTAGTGGTTAATGCCACTATGAGAATAGCATCAAACATAATGACGGAATCGGCATTATCCTTCTTAGGCTTCGGTGTCCAAGAGCCCACACCGAGTTGGGGAGCCATGTTAAAATCTTCTCAATCCTACCTTAGGACTGCTCCATGGATGGCAATAATACCCGGTATATTTATTGCAATTGTTGCTTTATCTTTGAACTTTATGGGTGATGGTTTACGAGATGCTTTAGATCCGAGGACATTAGAAAAATAGACCTGATTTTAATGCTATTGTTTTGGATAATCAGTTAAGAGCACATGCTGTTAAAAGAAGGAATTTTTATGGAATTATTATTGCAAGTAAAAAATCTGAATACAGGGTTCCATACAAAAGATGGTTATGTACCTGCGGTTACATCAGTCAATTTTGATATTTATAAGGGAGAAAGTGTAGCTCTCGTTGGAGAGTCCGGATGTGGGAAAAGCGTGACAGCGCTGTCTGTCTTGCGCCTATTGAGTGTTCCACCTGCAGAAATAGTTGCCGACTCAATTAAGCTGGGAGAACTTGAGCTCTCAACATTGACAGACGCTGAAATGAGAGGTATACGCGGGAATGATATCTCAATGATATTTCAAGAACCGATGACAAGCCTCAATCCGTTACTTTCAGTTGGTTTTCAGGTGGCTGAAGCTATACGATTACATCTGGGTTTTAAGAAAGAAGAGGCAAACGAATATGCAATAGAAATGCTGAACAAAGTCGGCATTTCCGATGCTGCCAGACGAGCTAAGGAGTATCCATTTCAGCTTTCAGGCGGAATGAATCAAAGAGTGATGATTGCGATAGCCTTAGCATGTAATCCAAGGCTACTCATTGCTGACGAACCTACAACGGCATTGGATGTAACTATTCAAGCCCAAATTCTCGAACTAATCAGGGAGCTGCAACTTGATAGTAAAATGGCCATGTTATTGATCACCCACAACATGGGAATTGTATCCGAGATTGCTGAAAGAGTTATGGTTATGTATGCCGGGCAAATAATTGAAAGTTGCCCGGTTGAGACACTATTTGCTCATCCATGGCATCCCTATATTCATGGCCTGTTGACATCAATTCCGTCAGTACATAAAAAAGTCCCGATACTTAATGTCATAAAAGGCACTGTTCCCAGTCCGCTGTTCTTCCCGAAAGGCTGTAGATTTTGTCCGAGATGTGAATTTGCACAGGGAAAATGTATAACAGAAGCCCCGGGGCTTGTTGAGGTTGCTAATAAACATAAAGTGAGATGCCATTACCCATTATCAGATGAACGAGGTGTCATATATGAAAGATAGGACTGATTCCCGAAATATTGTTGAAGCGTTTAATGTTAGTAAGCATTTTGGCATAAAAAGCGGAATTTTTAGCAACAATAAAGAGTTCGTTAAAGCCGTCGATGATGTAAGCCTTTTTATTAAACGAGGGGAAACACTGGGTCTTGTTGGAGAAAGCGGTTGTGGAAAAACCACATTTGGCAAAACAATATTGCACCTGTTAAAGCCAACGAGCGGGCGCATTTATTTTGAAGGACGTGAATTAGGCGATCTAAGCAAAGAAGAATTACGTAAACTAAGACTAAAAATGCAGATTATATTTCAGGATCCCTATGGATCGCTGAACGCCAGAATGTCGGTGGGATCTATGCTTCAGGAACCGATGACCGCTCATAAATTAGGTTCTAAAAAAGAGATACAAGAAAAGATATCGGAGCTTTTGGCGATGGTTGGTTTACGACCTTTCCACGCTCACAGATATCCTCATGAATTTTCGGGTGGTCAACGACAAAGAATTGCAATTGCAAAAGCTCTTACCGTCAATCCCAGTTTTATTGTATGTGATGAACCTGTATCAGCTCTTGATGTCTCTGTACAATCTCAAATCCTAAATCTTTTAACACGTTTAAAAGACGAATTAGAGCTCACATATTTATTTATATCTCATGATTTGAGTGTTGTAAGACACATCTCAGACCGGATAGGGGTAATGTATCTTGGTAAATTAGTTGAGCTCACCTCTGAGAAAGAACTTTATGAAAATCCGAGCCATCCATATACTAAAGCCTTGTTATCGGCAATGCCAATACCGGTTGTGGGGCATAAGAAAAAGCGAATAATATTGGAAGGAGATATACCCAGTCCGTTACATCCGCCAACAGGATGTGTTTTCCATGGAAGATGCCCTAATTGTATCGGAGATATATGTTCTCAATCGGTGCCTCAAATAAAAGAAATCAAACCTAACCACCATGTTGCCTGCCATTTATACCAATGATGATTGTATTTATTCAAATATCTAAACAACTAAATTACGGAAGAATATTTACCAATTATTTGACGGAGATGCTTACGTAATTATTAATCTGCTTAAAGAAAGGAGATAAAATGGAGTTTAACAGTAATTTGCTTAATGATCTGACAAGCATATACGGACCGACAGGGAGAGAACACCAGGTTGTCGACTATATAGTTAAAGAAATAAAAGACTATGTCGATGAAATACAAATCGATACGCTCGGGAATCTCATTGCCCATAAAAAAGGAAGCGGAGACAAAATCATGTTTGCTGCTCACATGGACCAGCTTGGCATGATAGTGAAAGAAATTGACGAAAAAGGCTATATCAGATTTGGGAAGCTGGGCAGTATAAAGCCGTTCAATCTTATCGACTCGCGCGTACTTTTTGAAAACGGAGTTGAAGGAGTCATTATTTTATAGAAATTAGAAGACTACAATAAAGTCA
>CAZTEP010000181.1:0-3505 GCA_964612325.1 uncultured Anaerolineaceae bacterium | reverse complement strand
ATCGCCTTTAAGGACTATAAGATTGCACCTGGAAAGGGGTTTATATATAGCCTGTTTGTCAACAGCCCATGGGTCGGATTTAATAACTTTGAATATTTATTTGAGACAAGATATGTAACGACTATGCTGACAAACACCGTTGGGTATAACATTGTATTTATTATACTTGGTGTTGTTTTGCCTGTTTCTTTTGCCATTTTATTGTCTGAACTGTATTCTCGTCGCCTGGCAAAGATATCCCAGACGGCCATGTTCCTTCCTCATTTCCTATCCTGGGTAGTTGTCGCCTACTTTGTAGGCGCTTTCCTGTATACAGATAAAGGCTTGATTAACAACCTGATCAAAACGACTGGCGCCCATCCTATCATGTGGTACCAGACGCCCCGGTATTGGCCTTTCATTCTGGTGTTTATGCAGGTGTGGAAAACAGTTGGATATGGCATGGTGGTCTACATGGCGTCTATCAGCGGTATTGACGGAACCTTGTATGAGGCGGCTTTGATTGACGGGGCGACGAAGAGCCAGCAGATACGTTTTATCACCTTGCCGCTATTGCGTCCGATCATGAGCATTATGTTCATCATGGCGGTTGGGCGAATTTTCAGCTCAGACTTTGGCTTGTTTTATCGAGTTCCGCAAAATTCTAACTCTCTTACCAGCGTGACGTTGACAATCGATGTCTATGTGTATAACGCTCTGCGTGGTTCAAGCAAGCCGCAGTACAACTATGCGTCTGCCGCAGGTTTTCTTCAGTCTGTTTTCGGCTGTCTTACTCTGGTTATTGCCAATCTGGTTGTCAGAAGGATTGATGCGGACAGTTCGCTGTTTTGAGGGGGGGAGAGAGAAAGATGAGTATTAATCAGGCACCTGCTCAAGCAGAGGGGACTAAGCGCCGTGATTTATTTCAGGATGGCCTGGGTAAATTCAACCGAATCAAACCGGCGACCAACATCTTGGGATCGATGCTGTTCATTCTGACGGCTCTTATATCGGTCGCGCCGGTTATCTTTGTTCTCATTATCTCCATATCATCAGAAGGATCTATCGCCCGTAAGGGATTTAGTTTCTGGCCCGATTCGCTTGGGCTTTCTGCATACAAGTATTTGTGGAATATGCGAGGACTGATCGGACGCGCCACCCTCAATTCTTTTGGAATCACCATCGTCGGAACCATGGTGGGCTTGGTGTTCACGACAACGATGGGATATGCTCTGTCCCGCAATACCTATCGACTAAAAAAGTTTTTCACAGTGTACATTTTTATTCCCATGCTTTTCAGCGGCGGTCTGGTGTCAACTTATGTAATCAACACCCAGGTTCTTATGCTTCAAAACAACTACTGGGGGTTGATACTGCCGCTGGCCTGTTCGTCATTTTATATCATTATACTGCGCACTTTCTTTACAACCACAGTACCTGACTCCATCATAGAATCAGGCAAACTCGATGGGGCTTCCCAGTTGCGTATCTTTGTTCAACTTGTATTGCCTATTTCCCTTCCGGCTATTGCGACCATCGGTCTTTTTTTTACCTTTGCGTATTGGAATGACTGGTATCAAGCACTGCTCTATTTGAGAAGCACACATTCTCATTTGTACCCCTTGCAGTATGTCTTGGTATCCATTGAGCGCAGCATTGATTTTCTGACAAAGAATGCCGCCTATATGAGTGCTGATTCCATGAGTGATCTTCCCAGCGAAACAATGCGTATGGCCATTGTTGTTGTTGTTGTTCTTCCGATAGCTTTTAGTTATCCTTTTTTTCAGAAATATTTTATCTCCGGCCTTACCATTGGCGCAGTAAAAGGATAAAGCATGACCCGGTTTGTTTATTGAAACAATCAGCCATCCGGCTGTTTGAGCACTTGTTAAAATTTGATAAGGAGGAACCCCAACATGAAAAAACTATCTGCTCTCTTCCTGGCTGTGGTGATGATGCTCTCGATAGTATCTTTTGCTTCAGCTTCGGAGCCTGTTGAACTGGTGTGGTGGATGGGCACAACAGCTGATGCTCCTATCGACCAACAGATGGTTGAGGAAAAACTCAACGAGATCACCCGAGAAACCTTAGGTATCACCATCAAATGTGTCTACATGACTGCTGAAGAGATCGCTTTGGCAATCAACTCCGGCGAATATTATGACATGGCCTTCACAACTGCAGGTTGGTATAATGATTTTGCCACAGCAGTGTTTGACGGTTTGTTCCTGGATCTCACTGATCTGGTGAAAACACAGACGCCTGCACTATGGGATTCCATGCCTGAAATGCTTTGGCAGGGATCCTATGTCAACGATAAGCTCTATGCTGTGCCTGTCATGAAGGATTACGGCATTGAAGTGTTCTGGATCATTGACATTGACTACTTTGTCACGGAGAAGGGAATGGAGATTCCGGATAACATGACCTTTGCTGACATGGAACCCTTGCTTGCAGCCTATAAAGAGGATCATCCCAGCGAATATCCTTTGATTCTGTCAAAGGGTGGTATAACTTCCTGGGCAAATTTCCTTGACTGGGTATCTGAAGACGCCCAGATTTCTTTGAGCTATAGTGATGTGGGCACCGACGAAGCAGGCACCGTCAAGCTGATCTACGAAATGCCCGAATTTATAGAGCGTGTAAAAACCATTCGTAGCTGGTATGAAAAGGGTTATATTAACCCTGACGCTGCTGTCATTCAATCCCTTGGGCGCACTGCTCAGGGCGTTATCCAGTCCGGTCAGGGTTTTTACGGGGCGGATTCAATCTGGTCCAATGCCCGTCAGAAAGCTTCAGCGATCTCCCGTTATGATGGACCCTTCCTGTCGACCTATTCGCTACGGGGTTCTCTGACTGCTATCAATGTGGCCAGCAAGCATCCTGTCGAAGCATTAAAACTAATTGAATACGCTAATACCAACAAGGAATACCGTAATATGATGCGCTATGGGCTGGAAGGCCTCCATTATACATGGAATGAGGACGGAACTGTGACTAAGACGCCTCAGGGCCAGACCAATTATTCACCCTGGGCCTATACACAGGCTTCCTACTCACTGAGCGCTGTTGAGGCTTCGCCATTCCCGTCCGTTCCTGCTGACCCGAATATGTGGCAGGTTGTATGGGATGGATACAAAGATGCCGTGACCTCCGCTGGTCTTGGATTTGCCTTTGATCATTCTGTTGTGGCCAATCAGGTCAATGCTGCCAAGGCTATCAAGGAGCTGTATTGGGCTGAAATGATCACAGGAACTTCTGACCCCGAAGTCATCCTTCCGCAGATTATTGAGGAACTTGAGGGCATTGGTATCCGTGAAGTGATCGCTGAAGCTCAGCGCCAACTGAACGAATATCTTGCAAAATAAGCAGATACTAAGCCTTTCATAATACGTTTTCGAACGTAGAGGTGGGACTGAAAGGGGAGACGGATGCTTGAAAAGCGGCCGGCTCCCCTCTTGCATGAAATTAAGACGCATGCTATAATTTATCGGATAACGCACGCGGGCGGACCGGTTGCTTGTGC
>CAZTEP010000180.1:0-3511 GCA_964612325.1 uncultured Anaerolineaceae bacterium | reverse complement strand
TCTATCAGTCCGCAGCAATTCAGACTGATTCTTAATTAGCTCCAATTCCTCCCTGATTAATTGTGCTTGCTGATTAAGAGTTCCAACCAGGGTTTCTTGAGCAGATTTCCTTGATTCCATTGTAATTAACCGTTGTTGGTCATCGTGAACCCTGGTTTTCAAGTCTTCTAAATTCTTTTCATGATGCTTTAAGGACTGATTGCGCATTTGGTTTTCAGTTTCAAGGTAAACAAACTTTTGTTCCAGCTCATCAAGGTCATTTTTCAATTCTTGTGCGCGCATATCTTCAATTTGCTTGCCGAGCTCATTTACCGACATTTGATTCTCCTCCGCCCTTTGAAGCATCTCAGCGATAGCATCTTTTGTTCTTTCCATCACACGCTCTGATTCACCTTTACGTTGAATAAACCATTGTTTTTGTTCGTCAAATTTTGAAATCTTCAATTCCAATTCGTTTAAAGCGTTTTGAGATGCACTTAAAGCCTGTTTACTGATTGTAAGTTCTCGTTCAAAGTGCTCAATTTCTTTTTCTTTGTCAGCAATTTTTGAATTAAGCTTATCTTCAATCTTGTTGTTGGTCGTAATAGAAGCGTTTAAAGCGTCAATATCTTTTTGATAAGTCTTGCTCAAACGCTGATGACTTACCTTGCTACTACTTCGATTTTTCCCCAGTAAAACCATGCCATTGGCTAAAAACACCTCGCCATTCAAAGTCACAATATTAATATCAGCATGTTTAGCGCGTATCTGTTGCGCGATTTCTATTGTTTCCACAACTATATATTGACCAAGTAAGGTTTCAATCACAGGTCGGTATTCACTTTGGTTATTGATCAGCTCGGATGCCAAAGCTATCACACCATCACCACTAATTTGCACATCAACCTTCGTGTCACATTGGTCCTTTTGTCCTATCAAAGCCACACGTTCTTGAACTGAAGCCAAAACAGTATTGAGATTTTCTATATTTAACGGTTCGTCTTTCAAAACCAAAACATCAATAGCGTCACCCAATGCGGCTGTTATTGCAATCTCATATCGTTCCGGAACATCTAATTTCGTGACAATATCCACAAACTCTTTGTCAATTGCTTTTGACCGGCTCTTTTGTAAAAGTGTTTTCGCGCCTTCAGAAAAACCCGCGAAACTTTCTTGTGCTTGATTCAACAAATCCAACTGATTTTGCGCCCGGTTTTTATCAAGTTCAAACTGATGAGTCCGGTTAAGCGTCTCATTCAAGTCGGTTTTAATAGAAGTCAGGTCTTCAACTGCTGTCTGATGTTTGTGAACGGCCTCATCATAAAGACGTTGTTTATTGACCAAATCTTTTTCAAGATTCTTTTTCTCGGATTCTAAGTCCACTAACGTTCGGCTCAATTCAGCAATCATTTTTTCATTTTGTTTTAACTCGGACTGATTTGCCAGCAAACGTTCTTTCAGTTCACCATGATGCGAGTTAAACTGAATTCCCAATTTCTCCTTATCAATCAATTGCTTTTGCAGATAATTACGTTTTTCTCTCAGCGATTGCAAGGTAGTCTTCGCTGAAGCCAGAGCTTTCTTCGCATCAGCATAATCCTGGCTAATTGTAGAAAGCTCGGTTTTTAGATGCAATATTTCAGCATTAGTCAATTCCAAACTGCGTTGGCCTGCCTTTACCGTTTCTTCCAAACCTCCAAGATCGGTTTCCAGTTGAGTAATTGCTGTCAATGCGTTTTGTTTTCTATCTTCAAGAATAGCCAAATTATGGTTATGGGCTTGTTCTTTGTCCAACAAAGCTCGCATTTGGTCCTGTAAAGCGCGAATATCTGACCGGGTTTCATCAATCTGACTTCTAATTAATCCAAGACTTTGTTTTTCTTCAGCCATCTGCTGTTGACTCAAATCTCGCGATTTATTGGCCTCATCAAAAGCTTTCCTCAGTCCATCAACCTCTTGTTGAGTACTAAACCAGTGATAACCGTACCACTCTAACAAGTTGGCACGCAAACTTTCTTTGACCAATTTATACTCACTCACTCGTGCAGCCTGACGTTCGAGCCCTCGAAGTCGCGGCTTGATTTCAGCACAAATATCAGATGCCCGTTCAAGATTACGAACAGTTGTTTCCAAGCGACGCAAAGCTTCATCCTTCCTGGAGCGATACAATCCAATGCCAGCTGCCTCTTCAAACAACTTTCGTCGTTCATCTGGTCTAATAGACAAGGCAGTATCCACCAAACCCTGCCCTATAATCGTGTAGGTACGATCGCTTAAACCTGTTTTGGCTAATAGTTCACCAAAATCTTTCAAGCGAACCCGTTGATTATTGATAAGATAGTCATTTTGCCCATCCCGATATGCCCGACGGGTTAACACAACCTCAGAATAATCAATATTCAACCAACCATCCTGATTATCAAAATGAATTGAGACTTCCGCCATACCTGCTCTGGCCCTATTATCAGACCCAGAATAAATCATGTCTTCAGTTCGTTTCGCGCGTAAAAGAGAAAAACTTTGTTCCCCCAATACCCACCGAATGGCATCCGCCACATTCGACTTGCCAGAACCATTCGGTCCAACAATAGCTGTAATGCTGGCAGGAAAAGCCATTTCGGTTTCCCGGGCAAAAGTTTTATAACCTTGCATTTTTATTGAAGAAAGTTTTATCATGAATCAATTCCAATCATTTTCAAGCTTTTTTCAGCTGCATCTTTTTCAGCAGCTTGCTTTGTTTTTCCAATACCTATACTCATTTTTTGGCCATCAATCGTTGCCTGCACCGTAAACTCTCGGTTATGGTCCGGGCCACTCTCTGTAACAATGATATAAACTGGCGATTTATGCCCTTGTGCTTGAGCCCATTCCTGAAGACGACTCTTTGGCTCTAAATTGAAACGATCTAAAATTGAATCTTTTTCCGCATTTAAGAAAGGTGTTATTAACTCAATAACCGATTCCAATCCCTGATCAATGTAAATAGCAGCAATTAAGGCTTCAAATGCGTCACACAATACCGCATCACGATCTCTGGCGCCATTCATTTCCTCGCCTTTTGATATTAACAATGCTGGACCTATTTCAAGCTTCCTGGCATATTTTGCCAAATTATTCGTTCGCACCAATAAGGCTCTCGCTTTCGTCAAAAAACCTTCAGGTTTATCAGGGAAGCGATTTATCAACCATTCTGCTACCACAAACCCTAAAATTGCATCTCCAAGAAATTCCAACCGTTCATTGTCTTTTGCCATATCCTGATTTTCATTTAGATATGAACGATGACACATTGCTTCTCGCAGCAGATTTATATTAATAAATGGTTTTGGCAAATGCTTTATCAATTTACGTTCCGCAATCGAATTTATCATTTTTCTCCTCTTCCAGATTCGCGGAATCGTTTAACGTTAATGGCTTAACGTTAAACGATTCAACAAGTCTATTTTTCCTGTATTGATTTTAGTCCATTTCCGGTTAATATGAAAACCCAATCCCCTTCTTCATCAATAGATGTCTTCTCACTCACCTGCTC
>CAZTEP010000179.1:0-3517 GCA_964612325.1 uncultured Anaerolineaceae bacterium | reverse complement strand
TGCTACTATCTATTTTCGTTTGCGTGATGGAAAGAAAGACATCAAGGCAGCAAGCGAACTTGTTATCAGCCCGAACCATTGGAGTGCTGACCGGCAGGGCTATAAAGACCGTGTAGCTTTGGTGGCAGAAAATGAGAAGATGGACTTGAACCATAAAGTGCAGGCATTGACCCGAATGATTGAGAAAGAATACAAAGAGGATGCAGGAAGTGAATGGCTCGGAGAAGTCATAGACAAATTCCATCATCCCGAAAAGTACAAGACAGAAGAAGAACTAGCAATAGAGAATCCGCCTACTTTTGCCGAACTTTTCGATGAGTTTTTGGAGAAACACAATCTTTCGGAGGTACGGAAGAAAAACTTCCGTGTAGTAAAAAGGGCTCTCATGCGCTATGAATTGTTTGTTAGAAAAACAAGGCGTGGAATGAAACATTTTACCCTTGATGTTCATACTACCACCAAAGAGACGCTTGCCGATATGTGGGATTTTATGGAGAACGAATATATGTATGCAGAAGAATATCCCGATATATACGAAACCATTCCCGAGAAACGGACTCCTCAACCGAGAGGGAAGAACACTCTTATAGACAGTTTCTCACGCATACGCACCTTTTTTATATGGTGCTATAATCAAGGTAAGACTACCAATCGTCCATTTGACAAGTTTCCTTTGGAAGAATGTCTTTATGGAACACCTATTTATATTACACTTCAAGAACGCGACAAATTGTTTGAAGCTGATTTGTCTACTCGTCCACAACTTGCTATTCAACGTGACATCTTTGTGTTTCAATCTGTTGTCGGTTGTCGTGTGGGAGACCTTTATAAACTTACGAAGAAGAACATTGTAAACGAAGCATTGGAATACATACAAGAAAAGACACGCAGCCATAATCCACGGACAATAAGAGTGCCGCTGAATAGTGTTGCGAAAACCATACTTGAACGTTACAAAGATTACACAGGAATAACCCTGCTTCCCTTTATATCAGAGCAGAAATATAATCAAGCTATCAAAGAAGCGTTCCGGTTGGCTGGACTTGACAGGGTTGTCACAGTGCTTAACCCACTTACCCGCAATCCAGAGCAGAAGTATTTGTATGAAGTCGCAACCACGCATACTGCCCGAAAGACATTCATAGGCAATATGTATAAGAAGGTGAAAGACCCAGATCTCGTTTCATCAGTATCGGGACACAAGGAAGGTAGCAAGGCATTCCGCCGATATAGGGAGATAGACGAGGAAATGAAACAAGAACTTGTTCATCTGTTGGATTAATAAAGGAAAGGCTATGGCAAAACAAGATTTCGAACAATTCAAACAAGATGTTAAAGAATGGCTCAACAGCCATCCGGAAGAATATGACATATTCGTTGCTGAGGTGAACAACAAATCAGCAACTGGTTTGCAAAAGGTTTTCAAATTAGGATGGAAACTCACCCCTCAAATGATGCGTAAATATCAAAACGAGTGTCATGGAGACCTTGCTGACGAACACCGTCTGCAAAGTTATTCGGCAGATGCCGATGCTGCAAGATTATTGGTTGGGGAGTTTCGCAATTTGCAAAACGATTCAATAGCTCCTGCAATGTTGGCATGGCTTTATTACGGCAAGTGCTATGAAACTATGGTCACCCAATTAGAAGCAGAAACACATAATCCTGCGAACAACTTTTTTGAGAAAAAGACAGCTGCATTAATGATTAAAGTGGTTATCAACAGCAGTATTCGTAACAAAATGCGAACAAAAGAGGATTGGCAGAATTTCCATCAGGAGAAAAAGGCTATTGAGGATGATTGTGTCGTAGAAACAACCATTGATAGATTGTCTTTTGATGATAAACCTGTCGAAGAAAAATCGTCAACAAGTGAGCAGCCATCACGCACATTGAAAGATTATCTTCACGGAAATCAAGAACAGATTTTGGAGAAGATAAAATTGAGAGTTTCAACGCAGCACACAGGCACCGATTTGGCACGATTGTATTTTGCCCTTCAAGAGGAAGAATTTCTGACAGGCTGTAATGTGACAACATTCCATAAGCTACTTGCCAATGAACTACCCAATTGTGATTTGAAGACTGTGCGTAATCTCCAAATCTCTATTAAGAAGTTGAATGACAGTACAAATAGAGGGAAAATAAAAGATAATGGCATTGAACGGTCGCTTATCAATGAGTGGAAGATTTACCTCACAGAAGCAAATAACAAAAAGTATGAACCTATTTAATTTAATGATATGGATAAAGACATCATCGCCCAAGAAATCAATGCCGAATATCTGAAAGGTTATATATACGACATTAGAGGTATTCGTGTAATGCTGGATATGGACTTAGCCAGAATCTATGGCTATAGCACCAAAGATTTTAACCGTCAAGTAAAGAACAACATTGAAAAGTTTGAGCAAGACTTCATGTTTCAACTGTCCGATGAAGAGTGTGAAATCTTGAGGTGCAAAAATTCCACCTCAAGTTGGGGTGGTCGTAGATACAATCCTTATGCCTTTACGGAACAAGGTATATATATGCTTATGACCGTTCTAAAAGGAAATTTGGCAACCAAGCAAAGTAAGGCTTTGATTCGCATCTTCAAACAGATGAAAGACTATATCGTAGATAATCAGCCATTATTGGGACAAAGGGAGTATCTGCAACTGTCCTTGCAGACAACCCAAAACACACAAGACCTGCTTGATTTGCGCAAATCCCTATCAGCTGTTGACGACAAAGTTGCCGATATAATAGGTGCTTTGGGCAATGTCGTTACGAAGTCAGAACTGGCAAATGTTATGCTTGATTTTGGCAATCCTTCAGTAAGGAGAGGTTGGTTGATACTCAATGGTCAGCCAGTTGAATCAGATTTGGCTTATCAACAGATTTATGCAACTGCCAAGAAAACGATATTTATAGTTGATAATTACATCGGATTGAAAACACTGGTACTTCTTAAAGATGTTCCGGCTAATGTGAATGTTGTAGTATTCTCTGATAATATCGGTAATAGGTTGCACCAAGCCGAGTTTAACGACTTCTGCCGTGAATATCCCAATGTTACTATTTCGTTACAAACATCTGGAGGAATATTCCACGACAGGTATATTATCATTGATTACCAAACAGTAGATGAACAGATTTACCATTGCGGTGCTTCATCGAAAGATGGAGGCAATAAAGTCACGACAATTACAGCAGTTACAGATGGAGCCATTTATCATCCAGTTATAGACCAACTTATTCAAAATCCGGTATTGACATTGAGATAAAGCTATTTTCAGACGAACCAAATTGATTGCTTTACATTTCGTTTCTTTCGTTCTGCCTTTCGGCGAAAATAGTGAAGCACAAACAATTGAATTATAGCGAATTGTATTTATACTTTTGCGCCATCGTTCCAATATCGGAGCGGTGGCGCAATCATTTATAATGCTGCCCAAGTGATTGTGTCGAACCACAGACAGTGTACCCTTCCCTAAAAATCGGACAGTTCTGAATTAGACAAAAGTATTAACTT
>CAZTEP010000178.1:0-3521 GCA_964612325.1 uncultured Anaerolineaceae bacterium | reverse complement strand
AAGTATGGCAACTACCATCAGGGCGTTGGTCCTTACTTCCTCAAGTCTGTTGACTTGAATGGTAAATCACTTGTTATGGCTCACTGGGATCAATATCCCGATCTTGCTGATCGCTGGTCGATGTACTCCGCGCCAAAGATCGCTGATGTCGATATTGAAGGCCCCGCTGAGGTCAAAGGTGGCGAGGAAGCTGAATTTGATATCTTTGTTAGCTTTGAAGGTAAACCCTACGAATTGGCCGATATCAAAGAAGTCAAATTCCTTGTTTACGACGCGGCTAATAATGTTGTAATTATCAGTGTTGCAGAACCGGTTGAAGACGGTCATTTCAAGATTAAATTCACCGGTGACGACACCAAGAAGTTTGGCAATGGCGCTACCAAGATTGAGGTCGCAGTTATCTCAATTGCAGTTGCACAGCCGACCTTCCAGACGATTGAGTTCATTACTGCTCAGTAAACTGAGTGGCTAAATAGCTCCCAAAAGGGGCAAGTTTAACAAGCTTGCCCCTTTCTTTTCAAAAGAGGGTGGGAGGTTGCCTCGCATGACTACGGAAACAATTTCACAAGATAAGTCAATAGAATATGCAAAGAAAGCCACCCGAGACACCTTAAAACGTCTCGCGCGTTTCTTTTCTATTCGACTGGTATTGCAATTTATTACCATTGTTATTGGCGTTTACATTACTATTTTAGTTGCCAATATGGGTGGTTATGTGGATACTATTTTAAAAGCTTCTATTGTTGAGGAAGCCAACCTTGAAGTGTCCGCTATGGTTGCCAACACTAACACTCCCCGCGAAGCACGTGAACAAATGGTCAAAGATTTGATTGCGGAACGGGAAGAATTAGCGGGTTTAGATCAACCTTTTATTCGTCGTTCTTTTACACACCTTTGGAACGCGCTAACGCTTCAATTCGGTCGCGCGCGCTTTATGGTGAGTAACCATGGCTCAAGGATGGTCAAAAACATCATTTTGGAGCGGCTACCAGCCACATTGCTCTTAATGGGCACGTCGCAGCTATTGCTATTTCTGGTAACAGTCAGTTTAGCATTAGCTGTGTCGCGACATTATGGGAGTGCCTGGGATAAAATCATCGTGGCGATGTCGCCGACTTCGTCAATTCCGCCGTGGTTTTATGGTATTTTCCTGGTATTGATCTTTGCTGCCTGGCTAAAAATTCTACCTTTTGATGGCATGGTTGATGCGCCACCGCCACCAACGAAGTGGGAATATTTCCTGAATGTGCTTAAGCATCTTATCTTGCCCGCGGGATCATTGTTCATCTCGGGCTTCTTTATCAACACTTACTCTTGGAGAACCTTCTTTTTGATCTATTCAAGTGAAGACTACGTTGATATGGCCAAAGCCAAAGGCTTAAGTGATCGTGCGATTGAACGCCGTTACATTTTGCGTCCGACTATGCCCAGTATCATTACCAGTTTTGCTTTGTTGTTGGTGGGTATTTGGACTGGTGCCACGCTGACTGAAACGGTTTTTCTATGGCCCGGACTTGGGACAACGATTTTCAGTGCTGTTAGCAAGTATGACACCGCTGTGATTGTTGGTACAACGATTATTCAGGCCTACTTGCTTGGCATCACAGTGTTCTTCCTGGATTTCCTGTATGCTATTGTGGATCCCAGGGTGAAATTGGGTGGAGGCAAATAAGATGAAAAAATTTAAAGATACCTTTCAAGATATAGCCAGATATCCTTCAGCGATTGTTGGTTTGTGTATTGTGCTGGCATTGGTGATTTTTTCCATCTATACCATGATAAAAATCCCTTACAGCGAAGCGATTTATCTGTGGCGTGGAACCGAAGAAAGTGTTTACAAAAACCCACGTAACGCTAACCCTACCTGGTTTAACTGGTTTAGAAAAGACAAACTCCCTGAATCAATTGATGTGATTGCCGGGGAAGACAAATCATTTACAAAAGAGGTAATACCTTCGGAAACCGATGGAAACGTTTTTGTTTTTACCTATACCTTTGATTACAACTACAATACAGTTCCTCAGGACATCTTCATCTACCTCACTTCCAATTACACTGAGCGTAATCCTTTTGCCGCTATTACTTTACTAACCCCTTCCGGCAAAGAAATTAAAATTGTTGAAACAGGTATTAGTCGGCGTGAAAATGTGCGTTTTGGTCAGGATGAAAAATTGATTAATCGCCTGTCGCGATTGCAACAACGCAAAGTTGTTAATGCGATGGATGGTATTTTTTCGAAAGTTGAGTCGGATCCACCTGTGGTAGACAAAGGAACCTATGTTATCAAAGCCACGATTACAGCCTTTGAAGAAAAAACTGACGTGAATGCGGAATTGGTAATGCATGGACAGGTGTTTGGCCTATTTGGTACAGACCACATGCGCCGTGATCTGAAAGTAGCCATGATGTGGGGCGCGCCAATCGCGCTTGCTTTTGGTTTAACGGCGGCTTTAGGCTCAGCCATTATCACCATGTTTATCGCCGCGATTGGCTCGTGGTTTGGAGGTTGGCTTGATGAGCTCATTCAGCGCATAACTGAAGTTAACATGGTTATTCCCTACCTGGCAATTTTGATCATGGTGGGTACCTTTTACTCAAGGAGTATTTGGGTCTTGCTGCTTGTGACGATTTTGCTCAACATATTTTCGGCTTCAATCAAGTCGCAAAGAGCAATATTCCTGCAAGTGAGAGAATCCACTTATATTGAAGCAGCCAAAGCTTATGGGGCCAATGATTTTAGAATCATCACCCGCTATATGATTCCGCGTGTTATCCCCATGCTTATTCCTGGCTTGGTATCAGCAGTGCCTTCTTATGTCTTCCTTGAAGCATCTCTGGCGCTTTTGGGTCTGGGTGATCCAACCGTTCCAACCTGGGGTAAAGTCATTAACGACGCGCGTGCGTATGGCGCGTTATATCAGGGCATGTTCTACTGGATTTTAGAGCCGGCAACATTCCTAATGATTACCGGACTTGGGTTTGCCATGTTGGGCTTCGCGCTTGACCGAATCTTCAACCCAAGATTGAGAGGTATGTAAGATGGCAAAACAAAAGAAAATAACGATAAAAGAAGATGCGATTTTAGAAGCGAAGCGCAAGGCTGAGCTCATGAGCATGATGAGTGACACAACCCACAAGGTCGGTGAAGTAAAACACGATTTACTTTTGAGCATCAAAAACCTCAAACTGCACTTCGAAACAGTACGTGGCCCAGTGCAGGCTGTGGACGGTGTCAATTTTGACTTGGTTACCAATAAAGCTGTCGTTGTGGTTGGTGAATCCGGTTGTGGTAAAAGCTCACTGGCCAAAGCCATTTTGCGCCTTTTACCCCGCAACGTGGCTCATTATTCCGGTGAGGTTTGGTTGAGTGATGTTGACACCATGGCACTTAGCGATGAAGACTATCGCGAAAATATCCGCTGGGTAAAGATTTCAATGGTGCCACAGGCAGCCATGAACTCGCTCAACCCAGTTTTGCGGGTGGGTGATCAGGTGGCTGAACCAATGTTGGTACACTATGG
>CAZTEP010000177.1:0-3558 GCA_964612325.1 uncultured Anaerolineaceae bacterium | reverse complement strand
TTTAGTTATTTTTTATTGATTTTACTCCTTAGTGCAGAAACCCCGGCGTATAAATCCGTTAGGGTTTCTTGTATTTCCCTGGACATATAGTGTTTCAATTCACGCCTCCACGCAAAAGGCGATTCCTTTTGCCTAATTCCTGGGCCTTTAGAGGCTACACCAAAGAATAAACCAAGAGATGGTCAGTAATCTGCTATCGGTCTGTTATTGGTCCTGCTGTTTAGTCTCTGTTTTTTTCGCAAGAGTGTTGGTGTTCTCGCTGCCTCTGAAAACGATAAACTTCCACCATAAAAATTCACCCACAAAGTTTAAAACCATGGTGCTAATTTTAATGACGTATTCATTTACACCTGCTCCAGCAGCCAATTGGCCAAGCCAGGCTGTAAGCGGAATAAAGAACGCATAGAAAAGTCCGACCTTCAGCATAGCGATGGGAACATTGTTGGCTGATTTGAATGTGTAGCGTCGGTTGAGGGTGAAATTCCAAAGGACTGAGAGGACGATGGAAATCACGTGTTTGGCATTGTAGGGCAGAGATGTCAGTTTATCCAAAGCAATAAACGACAGGGCCTCAATTCCTGCAGCGGAAACAGAAAGCAGAGTGAATTTGATGGCCTGTATCAACGCTTCCCGGGATTTTAATGGTACATCCCGGGAGCCTGTTGGCTCTTGTGTGCCGTCTGTTGACTGTGAATGAGACGAATCTTGTGTGTTTTCAGACATAGCAGAATCCTTTTATTCAAAATTTTGATTGAGGTGACGAAAAATCTTTTTATTGGCGGCATAAAGCCTGGTAAATGCCGCATAGTTTTTATCATGCACAGCACGGGATTTCGGATTGGGCATAAAAACACGATTCGGCTTAATCAACGCCTCAGCATCCTTCAAGTCAGCAATGCGCCCCAAGCCAACCGCGACCGTTAAAGCCGCGCCTACAGCACCCACGTTTTGCGGTTCAGGTACGGTCTCTACTGGAATCTGCAAGACATCCGCAAGGATTCCTGCTGTCACGGGGGATAGCGCACCACCACCGACGAAGCGCACTTTGTCTTCCGTCTTGAGCTTTTTGTTGATTGTTTCCAGGAACCAGCGCATATGGTAACAAACCCCTTCTACAACGGCTCGAATGAGCTCGGTTTTTCCTGTTTCCAAACCGATATTAAAGAACATGCCACGGGCATTGGCATCCTCAAAAGGACAGCGGTTGCCATGGAGCCACGGGGTGAAAATGACACCGCCGGAACCGGCAGGCGTTTCGGAAATAACTTTGGACATATAGTCGTACAAACTCTTATACTCCGAACTCGGGTCATCCGCGACGTGTTGTTTACTGAGATAAATATTAATCTCGTCTAAGGCAAGATGGTCGCGCACCCACTCCAAACATTTGCCCGCAGTCTCGAGCTCCGCGAAGTAATTGTAAAGGCCCGGTTGAACGCCCACCACCGAGGCAATCATGGCGTTTGTGTCCACAATGTTTTGGTCGGTGACTGTGGAAACCCAACCGGATGTGCCCATATAAACATGGGTCATTTCCGTGCGCACACACCCGGCACCAACGCCGATTAATGCCGCGTCACTGCCCCCGGAAAAGACGGGTATTCCGGACTTCAATCCAAGTTCAGTGGCAGGTTCTTCCAAAAGGCAGCCAACTTTAGCCGTTGACTCAACAATTTTGGGCATATGCTTCGGCAAAATTCCAAGTCGTTTGATTAACGCAGAGCTGAATTCAGGTGTTTTAGCATTTTTATCCATCAACAGGGTGGCAAAAGCGGAATCCCGGCTCATGGTAAATTCGCCAGTCATTCGTGCCACCAGGGCATCTTTTACGTCCAACCACTTATGCGCCATAGCGTAGATTTTAGGCTCGTTTTCTTTCACCCAAAGGTACTTCCAAACCGGGTCCTTATCGCTGCCGGCAACGACACCTGTGTGATAAAGACTCTGCAAAAGGAAGCCCAAACCAACACCGGCCACCTGAGGGCCGCCACCGGCATGCACCTTGCGCACTCCACCGGAACGCTGATCCATATAGCTCATTGACGGACGCACCGCCCGGGCTGCCTCGTCAAGCAGGACTACGCTTTGTGCCTGGGCGCAGAAGCTAATGCCCGCAATTTGTGCGCAGGCCTCAGGGTTGCGACTGACAAGTTGCCGCGTTGTCTTGCACATGGCTTCCCACCATTCTTGCGGATTTTGTTCAACACCGCCGTTTGGAAGGACACTCAGCGAATAGCTCGCGAAATTTGAATCTTCCAAACTGATTGACACCCCCTCTGGGGTGTCTTCTTCACTTAAGTGGAATAAACATGTTTTAACCCCTGTTGTGCCAATGTCATATGCCAGAATCTTCATATTTAACCCCTTTCGTTAATCATTGGGTACCAAAAGCGCTCCGCTCAAAAATTGAAACGCCTCCGAAATGACTCGCTCATCATACTCTTCCTGGTTGATGTGAGGGCCATTGTAAAGTTGAAAACGAATCCTGTAATAATCGCAGGCATAAGCGAATTGGAGCGACAAAAATATATTGTCCATCGAAAAAGCGGCAAGCCTGACATCCAGGTCTGGCCTGACCTCACCTTTTTTCTGTCCTTCTTCCAGCATTTTTACATAACGTTCCGCTGTAAAATGTTCCATACTCCAGGGCACTTTAACCATCAGGTTCTTATTGCCCAGCGAAGACATTTCGTGATACAAGCGAATTAATGTCTCCTCTTCCCGGGAGCTTTTAACAGCCAGACGCAAGAGACTCTTTATTTTCTCGGCGACAGTCATCGTCTCATCATTGACCACTTTGCCGGCATGCTCCTCAATCAACGCGGAACTGTAGTGTACGATGTAAAGAAAGAGGTTTTCTTTTGTATTAAAATAGTGAAAAATCGCCCCCACACTGATTTTTGCTCTTTTGGCAATGCGATTGGTGTTGGCCAACTCATAACCCCGGTCTGCAAATTCGGCGACGGCTGCCCGTATAATACGGTCCTGTTTATCAGAATCGAGACGTTTGAAACTCTGATTGGCAAAACTGTTCATCTTAGATCTTGTCCATTCATTCAAATCTGTCTGATACTTCGCGGTCTATGACGTTAAATGCAGTGTTCAAAAACAGCGAAGAATGATTTCGCGGGGGAACCGCAATATGCTTATAATGCTAACAGCTTTTTGCATTGAGTACTCACTCAACATCTTATGCACTATCGTACCACATTAACTGAAAAACTACTGATTTCTGGTGCAAATCGAACGTAAAACGGATTGATTTTTATACCAAATCATGGTAAATTAGCATTGAGTGGTCACTCAATATTAAAATGGCCGAATAATTTAAGAGGTTCAAGGAGTTCACCATGATCGATTTAAGCGCCACAACAATCAGAAAACAAACAGAAGCACTGGACGAGCTGATTAAAAAGCCCATCCACTCCATCTCCCCCGAAGCACTTGCCACATATGAATCAGAATATTTCGGAAAAAAGTGTATCAAAAGCTATGAAATGGTGCAGGAAGCCAAAAAGGTCATTCCCGGAGGCGTGCAACACAACCTCGCTTTCAATC
>CAZTEP010000176.1:0-3581 GCA_964612325.1 uncultured Anaerolineaceae bacterium | reverse complement strand
GATAGGTTCTGATATCCGCGTTGAGATCCAGCAATCCTTGTTCCCAGACTTGCATAACGCTTACCCAGGTAATGAGCTTGGTCACACTGCCCCATTCGAAAACAGTATCAGCGTCAACGCGTAAGTTTTTTTCCATGTTCGCAAAACCAAAAAAATTTTCGTACAAGATTTCATCACCGTCGAAAACACCAACCGCCATACCCGCGGTTGTGGCTTGGTTTTCCTTGACATAATCTTCAATCGCGGTTGCCAGCTGAGAAACGGGTAAACCAGAGGGCAAAACATCTTCACTTTGAGCTTTGGTTATCTGCAAAGGTTGAATAGCAATTGACAAAATCAAAATTGCTAAAAGAAAAACAGTTCGGATTGTTTTATATTGTTTGTTCATGTTTTTATCATAACTTAAGACAATAAGAGCTTTATTCAAAAAATGTCATGTGACTGTAAAGAGATCTTAATAAGGGGTTACGTTTTGGGTTTATCAAAAAAATTACGCAAGGTTTAATGATTATGCCAAACAAGAAAGCAAATCTTGCATAATCTGTTTTTAATCAACAGACATAATCTGACACAACAAAAACAGTCTAACGAAAAACCAATCCAAAACAAAACCCCACTGAAAATAAGCGGGGTTTTGCATTTAAATGTTTTAAAGTTTAGGGTTCAATCAAAGGATAAGCACCACCACAAGAAAAACCTTTAGGGGTCAAGAGTGGTTCATAGTGATATTGGTCAATGTAGATTTGCACCATTTCACCATCCAGCATGACGTTATAAGCATCCAAAATAAGTCCGTTATGTTCCAATGAACCACTACGTTCATAATAAACCCACTTACCTGAGCTGTCTTGCAAATTGTCAAGATAAGCTCGCGCGCGTGCTGGTCCACTCATCGAATCACCACCCACTTTAATGGGATTATCCAAGCTTAAGCCGTAGCTCTCATCCTCAGCCATCGGGCATACTTTGCTTTCTTCAAGCTCACTATCATCCAAAATCTTAATTCCATTAATAATGGTGTTAAAGAAATCGACGCCATAATTTACCCACTGGTCCCCACTTGGGTCAGCAGGATCCCCAATGCCAATGACTGCCACATAGCGTTTTTCAGTTGGTTTTACAATCACCAAGCGTCCCTTAGCAATCATTTGGTTAATTTTGGCGATATAGTTCATAGCAATCCCCTCTACACCGTCCAATTCAAATGACTCGATTTCTTCTTCATTGATCTGCGCCTCAGACCCAAAAAGACTGTCAAAAACCTGTTGGGGTAATTCTTCGACACCAACCATTTCATATTTGCTAACATTAGAAACGATGAGTGCGTTGATGGGCATACTGATGGAGCCAATTAAAGCCATTGGACCGCGAACACTAACATGCGTATCCAAAGAAAGCTCAACACTAAAACCACCTTGGTATACCCTGTAATATTGTGTTCCCACAACCACTGTGCCGGCCAAGGTAGCACTTGGCTCAACATTCGCTTGAGCGGTTTGGGTATAAATAGCTGCCTGAGTCCAGGTTGGAATAGGATCATCCGGAAATTCGCCGCCCAAAACAATCTGTGTTTTACCGCGTGTTGGTTCACTGGTTACATTTGGGTTTTTCGGTGTCTGGTCTTTTGGTTCCGGAGTTGACTGTGATGGCGATTTTGTCATCGCGATATCAGGTGCCTTCGTCGATTCAGGCTCAACTTCTGTGCCTTGCTTTCCATTACAAGCACCTAAAATAAGGCTTAACAGAAGCATTGTTATTAAAACTTTCTTCATGCTGTTTTTTGCTTTATTCATAGTTTCACTCTCTTCTAATCTTTATTCAGCTTAATGCGATTAGATTATAGTCTCAATTTCATTTCTAAGGTCATCAAGTTGATTAGCAAGCTCAGTTAAATTATCCTGGTCAATGATTGCCTGTTGTTTTTCAGCATGCACAAAGGTCGTATAAGGTGAAATGTTCTCGTGCAGTCGATTGATTGCCACGCCGAACTCATTTGTAAAAGTTTTGTTTAGTGTTTCGCGTAATTTAACACGCAATTCACCCATGTGTGTTGCAAAGTTCTCTTTGGCTTGCTTTCTTTTAAAAGGAATAACCAGGAAGCCTAAAATGGCCAGGGTGCCAGCTGAAACGATGCCAGTAATATCCAAGGCCCGTGTTGTAATTACCGTTGCTACCAAAACGCCAATGCCTGCGGCACTAACGCCAAAAAGCGCTGTTTTGGCCACTGAATCTTGCACTAAATCACCAATTTCTTCCACCAGTGCTTTGCGGTCAAACCCACTCACAACCTTTCGAATTGATTGTGAAACACGTGTTATCAACGTGTGTCGTCTCTTAGTTTGTTCACTGATGTTTTGCGTTTGTAAAAGATTTTGGCTCTCCTCCTGTCGACGTTCCAAAGCCGCTACGATGCGATACCATAAATCCAGGTCCTTATCGACCATCCAGTCAATCAATTCACGCACCTTGTTTTCAATTTCTGAAGAGACATCGGCTTGCACTTCCTCTTGGAATTCAAGCTTTATCTTATCTGGCTTAGCCAAATTGAAAAGATTGCTGATTTTTAGTTTGGCCTCAAGAAATTTCAGACCACGTTTTTCAAAATCATTAAGAATATTATCAACCTCTGCCAGGCGTGGAGACAACTCCGCGTGCAATTCTTTTTCGTGCTTGTCAATCAAGGACTCAAGAGATTCAGCCAAACTAATATCCGCACTTAAATCATCAAGTTGACGGCTATTGCGCTGAAGGGCTTCTTCATGCACTTTTTGAACAACGCCTATCGGGTTCAAGAACTTTTGACGCAAGCGACTGCGATTGTCTAAAGTCTCTTTGATGAAATGATCAAGCGCGCCAATACCACTCTGCGTTCTTAAGGTTTGCTTTTCCTCTTCGTTTAAACTGCGGTTCGCTTTTTGAGCTACCTTAGCTGACACAGCAAAAACTTCTGGCTCAAACCCTAAAATCTCAGACGCATGTTCTTTCGTGAAGCGCATGACCGTATCAACGGCATCCGCATTCTCCAAAATATCCATTTTGTTAATAACAATGCTCACTTTCTTGCCCCATCCAACGATGGTTTGCAAAAACTGGCGTTCGCTTTCGGTCATCGGCCTGTCTGCGGAGCTAATAAAAAGCACATGGTCACTGCGTGGTACGAAATCAATGGTAAGACGTTCATGTTCCCGATTCAGCGCATTCGTCCCTGGAGAATCAACAAAGTTGATTTCCTTAAGCAAGTTAAGCGGATAATTCACAATTGAAAAACCTTCGTCCACCACCTGCTCGCCAGCAATATCGCCATATCGAAGCAATTTAACACTTGCCGTGGTCGGCGTAACACCTTCTTCAAGTATCTCCGCGCCTAAAAGGGCATTAATGAGCGAGCTTTTGCCAGCATTAAATTCGCCAACAACGACGATGAGAAAGAGTTCATCCAACTGTGCAATAGCTTGTTTGAGCTTCTCCAGGCTATCCTCTAATAACGGGAATCGGTTAAGAGTCAACAAAGCTGCATTAAGAACAGCTTTTTCTTTCTTTAAAAAGAGAACCTGGTCATTAGTTAAAACAGTCTGTACCAT
>CAZTEP010000175.1:0-3587 GCA_964612325.1 uncultured Anaerolineaceae bacterium | reverse complement strand
GATCTGTTTTTATGATAAAGTCAGTCCTGTTTAATTCTTTTTCTATATTGGCATAAGAATAACAGGCGCTGATAATACTGTCAAGCCATTTTAACTTAGAATCCTGGAATTTATTTTGTTTTGTGCGGAGTTAGTTTGTCAGGTTTTCGGTCTTTATTTAAATGTTAAGTGGTTTTTAGGCAATTTTCTATTGTTTCCCAAAACTTAAAAGAGCTTTAATTACTGTTTCTACCATTGCATTTGTCAGTTCAGGATACATTGGCAGACTTAAGATGGTTGGTATCAGCGCTTCAGTTACTGGCAGATTCTGACAGCCTCGGATTCTACCAAAATAAGCAGGTTGTTGATGAACCCCTTGAGGATAATGAATGGCGGAAGCCACACCATTTTGCGTGAGGTGCTGAATGAGAGACTGGCGGTTTTGGGTTTCAATGACGTAGAGATGATAAGCATGACGGCAACCTGGTTTTGTGCTGGGAAGCACTATATTCGTGTTTGTAAGCGCTTGTTGATACCTGTTTGCAATTTCATTGCGACGTAAGATTTCATTCTCTAAATAGAGAAGTTTGACGTTCAAAATGGCTGCCTGCATTTCGTCCAATCGTGTATTCATGCCTTGATAGTAGCTGATATAGCGTTCTTTCCAACCATATTCACGCAACCAGCGCAATCGGTCTGCGAGGGCGTCATTATTGGTTAAGACCGCGCCACCATCACCAATTGCGCTGAGGTTTTTGGTTGGGTAGAAGCTGAAACAGGACACATCAGAAAAACTGCCAACCATTTGACCATTAATTTTCGCGCCATGCGCTTGAGCACAGTCTTCAATGAGCAAGAGCTGATGTTTTTTTGCGATTGCCTGCAGTTTCTGCATATCAGCAGGGTGGCCATAAAGGTGAACGACCAAGATCGCTTTTGTTTTATCTGTAATCAGGCTTTCAAGTTTTTCGGCATCCATGCATCGGGTTTGTGGGTTGATGTCACAAAAAACAGGCCTGGCGTTTACCAGTTCAATGGCTGCCACGGTCGCAACTGCGGTGTGAGAGACGGTAATAACTTCATCGCCTGCTTTGATATCTAAGGCACGTAACGCTAAAACAATTGCGTCAGTACCAGAGTTGACACCTACTGCATGTTTTACACCAATATAAGTGGCAAAATTCGCTTCAAAAGCCTGGGTTTGTTGGCCAAGGATATAACGCGCACTGTTGAGTACTGTTTTTATCGCCGCGTCAATTTCGGTGGCGTGAGTTAGGTAATTCGCGTGAGGGTTGGCAACGGGTATCAGGTTTGATTTCATATTATAAATATTTTTCTAAATGCTGTTGATAGTAAGCGATTGTTTGGCGCATCCCTTCGTTAAAATCGGTGCGTGGTTGCCAGCCCAGTTCACGTTTGATTTTTTCAAAACTGCCCTGGTAATTGCCAATATCGATTGATTTTCGGGAGGGAGGAAAATCAACATACTCAAAACCGGCAGAAGGGTGAAGATCAGACATAATTTGTGCTGTTTCGGTTAAGGTAAGGTCTTGTTCAGAACCTAAGTTATAAACTTCACCATAAGCGTTTTGTGCCAAAGCGGTGATGAGCATGGCATCAACCACGTCATCAACATAGTTATAATCGCGCACTTGCCTGCCGTCGCCAAAAATTTGCATGGGTTGCCCTTGAAGCAGGCGTTTAATCCAAATGCCCAGGAAGGTCTGGCGGGCATCTTTGATGCGCATACGGGGGCCATAAGTGTTGGTGAGGCGTAAAATGGTTGAGCGTATGCCATACACATCATAATAAAGGCGGTGATATTGTTCACCAGCAAGTTTATTGATGCCGTTGACATCCACTGGGTTAAGTGGGTGATTTTCGTCTACGGGCAGATAAATAGGCCGGCCGTAAATTTGTCGTGTGCTGGCAAAAATTAATCGCAAATTCGGGTTATGCAATCGGCAGGCCTCAAGGATATGAAGTTGTGCTAAAACGTTGATGTTGAGATCAATTTCGGGTTGTTCCATCGAGTCAAGATGGCTGGTTTGGCCGGCGAGATTGAAGAGGTAATCCTGATTGGCAACCAAATACTTCATGGCGTGCTGGTCACGCACATCAGAGATGTTCACCCGCGCGCGGTATTTAACCGGTTCAATATTGAATAAATTGCCTCCGTAAGTTGGAATGAGGCTGTCAACCAGGGTGACTTTCGCGCCAGCTTCAATGAGGCGAATGGCGAGGTTTGAGCCGATGAAACCAAGGCCACCGGTGATGAGCACGTTTTTATCTTTGAAGGCAGTTATATCCATAAGGCTATTGTAACTTAGCTTTGTGTTTTGTTCAGAAGGTGTTCTTTTTTGACAACTAATTTCCACCAAAGTTTTGAAAGGTGTTTGAAAGTTGTCCAGAGGTGAACGGGTTTGAAAAACTGTGATTTACCGTAAGAGCGATGGTAATGGTTTACGGGCACCTCAGCAAATTGATAACCAGCATCCTGGAATTTTTTGACCATTTCAAGACAAATGGTGCCGGTTTTGCTTTCGAGGGGAATAACATCGAAAATCTCACGGCGGATCAGTCTGAAATCGCAGTCGACATCACGGAGTTTGAAGCCAAAAGCTAATTTAACAACGTGATGGTAAATTCGACCGATGAGAATGCGATACCAGGAGTCGTTACGACTGATTTTATAGCCGTTGACGATATCAACATCATCGGTGAGTGCTTCTACCAGACGGGGCATCTCAAGCGCGTTATATTGCGCGTCACCATCGGTATAAAAAACCCATTCTTTGCTTGCGGCAGCAAAGCCACTGCGCAAAGCACAGCCGTATCCTTTATTCTTTTCGTGGGTGATAACTTTTAGCTCGGGATAACGCGAGGCTAACTCTTCTAAAACCAGTCCAGTTGCATCTGTGCTGCCATCATTGGTGACGATAATTTCATAATCATCGGTGACCTGTCGTAAGGCAATCAGCGCGGTGAGCACCATGGTAGGAATGGTGCCAGCATCGTTGTAGGCGGGGAACACAGCACTCATACTTTGGATTTTTAGGTTTTGATAGCGTTTTTCTGTCATGAGGTGTCCTTTGGCGTCTTTTTTGATAATGAAATTGTTTTAAAGGTGAAAACTGAGTTTAAGAAGAATGAAAGCAAGGCGATTGGAATGGTTGTTAATGCGCCAGCGAGATATTCATTGATGTTTAAACCGGCTACAAGGCGTTTTAGGAAGAGCACATCCAGGGTCATTGTGAAGGCATAAACAAGGATAAAACGGAAAATGAGCGCATTGTCTTTATTTTCAAAGACGATTCGTCCTGTAGTGAAAAAGTTGAAAATGATGCCTAAAATCGTGGAGATAATCTTTGCCAATCGGTAATCTATTCCAACAAAAAGCAAAAAGGAATACAGCGCGTAGCTAAAAAGTGTGTTGAGGGCACCAATGATGATAAAACGTACAAACCGAATATTCCACAAGTTTTGAATCAAAGAAAGAACTTTGTTTTTTGGCTTGATGTCTTCTTTGGGTTTATTGACAGCGTTTTTATCCAGGCCTGATTGATTTCCCATGAGCGCAATTATACATGGAATGAGATGGTTTTGGA
>CAZTEP010000174.1:0-3593 GCA_964612325.1 uncultured Anaerolineaceae bacterium | reverse complement strand
GATTTCGCGGAGTGACTGGAGTTCAGACGTGTGCTCTTCCGATCTCAGGATTAATATATTCAGCAAGACCCGTGATAGATGCCAGGCTTGATCTCATAAAAATCCATTAAGAAACACATCACGAAAAAATATGACAATATTCACCTTTATTGATGTGGCACAGTAAACAATGATCACTAATTGTACTAACTTGGCAAAAGAGTGACTTGATTGGCATAGTAAGCCCATAATATGAGCTATCTTAGGTTATCCAAATAAAATTTCAGTTCTTTGGCTTCTTCTGTTCTAAAACCGGATGCTCTCATAATCTCTCCACCTATACTTTCGATCTCTACGCTAGAAAACAAAAGCCATTCGTCTCGGTGAATAAGTCTGACTGCAGCTATATTGTTGAACATTAAACTTCGGCTTGTATAACCAATAAGATTATTGCTTCTTTTCTTAAAATGCAAAATTCTACGGTTTGTATCTATCGTAATTGTATCCGGAAATAGAAAATTGCCTTTTGTTATGATGGGTATTGCTGTGTATGTTATTATCATCTTGACCTACCAAAGTTTTGTGTTACCAGTAAATATTTAACTTTCACCCCATTACACATTTTAGGGTATAATAGTAAACCAAAACCAACGTAATTGTAATCGGGACAAAGTAGGTTGGCACGATGTCCGGGAGAATCGTACCAACCTTGGATAATATTACGACAAAGAGTTTTGGCAGGAAGCAATGGTTGTGAAACCAAAGGATTAAGTAAAATTGCACCTCCTACAGCAGAGTAATTGGCAAGATTTTCTCCCACCATATCATATAATCCTTCTAACTGACAATATTCAATTCTTTTTTGTAAAGTCTCAACTTGTTCACAGTAGGGGTTATTATGCAGGAAAAACTTGTGCGTGTACATTTCGTTTGTATGTATCTGCCCCATTCTGTCAAGGTAGTTTGAGTAGGCAACCGGTGGCACACCAAACCTTGTCCTAACCTCATTTGTAAGGTTAAATAATTCCCTTTTTATCTGTTGCATATATTCCATCTCTACTATATTTATATTTGAACTACATGAATACAATCTTTCAAATCACCGGTTCCCCCACAGTCGGGACAAGATTGATACTTAGGCGGAGTTTCAGCCTCAATTCGTTGCCAGACGGAATTAAATGTTATCGCTCTACCTTCCGATCCTGCAAACGTCCTCTGGAACAATGAGCCTATTTCAGTACCGTATGAAGGGTGAATTTTGAGCTGTAATAAGTTGCGTTCCCAACGTTTACCAAACCAGTTTGAGAATTCGTAGCCGGGAACATCATTATGTAGGATTGCCATAAGCAACATTCCTACATAAGCATCCAATACCTGGCTGTGAAAGATAGTATTGCAGTTAGAGCTTATTTTGATTTCCTCTTCGCTCTTGCCCTGTGCTTCGTAGCGTGGGGAAACTGCGCAGCGAAAACATGCCGGTGTAACACCAGGTATGGTAAAGACTATTTCTGCAGCGTGGGACTTCTCATAGAAACCTGCCCATATGGCAGGCTTACCATAATGCAACGCCAATTTATTACCAAAGGATTGTGCTGCGAATGAATCAGTGAGGAATAAGAACAAATCACCCTTTCCAAAAATTGAATCCAATTCATCTTGATTCATATCCAAGAAATTTTTGGTGATACCGATGTAGTCAAGGCCCGGATTAACGTTTTGCAAATGCTCGCCTAGTGCATCTACTTTAAGTTCACCAATTTGATGTATTTCGTAACCTTGTCTTGGTAGGTTAACGTCATCGACCGTATCAAAGTCCAATACAGTAAGTTTGCCTATGCCTGAACGTGCCAACGATTCATAAAGACAATATGCGCCACCGGCGCCAACACCTATTATGTGGGTGTTTTGTAGGAGCTCTAGATTAACGGCATCCTCTATGCGACTGTAATTTTCAATTTTTTTCATAATCGTTATATTTTATAAATTAGGAGTAATAAGAGTTTTAATTAGGTAATAACTTAAGCCGAGTGCGATGATAAGTTTCCAAGTTAACCAAGCTGCTCGAGTGAATTTATAAAACTTCCTGTTATTGTACTCTACACTGTGCCCCTGAGCAAATTTCTCTTTCGGCACATCGGTATCGGTCGTCTGGAAGTAATCATCAGGCAAGATTTCTGTGTCAGCCTTGATGGGGTCTCGTGATTGATTTGGCAGAACAAATCCATGCATTTTAAAGCCTCCATCAGGTACTGTAAAGATTATGGGAGTGATATAATGTGTCCGAGGCATATAGTCAAACATACTTGCGAAATAATTAATATCGGGAGGACTTAGACGACCATATCCATATGGGTGGCTATGAATAAAGCCAAGACAAGACAGGCCTTCTTCTTCATGTATCCTTTTGATCTCCGGATTCAGAAAATCGGTATTGAGAGTATAAGTAGAGCGACTTGTTTGGGCGTTTTTGTCGAAAACAAACTTGCGGACTATCATATCGTCCTCTTTGCCAAAAAGTAGGCCACCCGACTCTGCCGGACGACTACCTATAGTATTGACAATCTGGTTGAATGGTGTTTCCAAAATCTGTATTTTTGGACGTCTTTTCGATTTCATATTTGTGAATTTCAGGTTTGAATTAATAAAACATTTTTTTCCACCAAGGAAGGCTGTTGTATTCAACTTGGGCGTCTATTGTGGTTCCACTTTTGATGTATTCGTGTGTAAGTTCAGCCCACTGCTTGGATAAACTATGTGCTGCTCCTATTGTCGTAGGTTCACAGCCGGCGGTAACACAAATCTTTCTACCACCTCTGCTTGACGGTAGCCGATGAGTTATATGTGCAGACGAATCTCTGTTTCGATAGGAAGGCTGTTCCAAAATATCGATTTCAAACTTACCTCCGATATCAACATAGCGAAACCTATAATAAGCTTTACCATCCTTAGTTCTATAGGTAGCAGGAGAATAGGTGGCACATAATGTGCCACCTATTAGTTGTTCGCCAATAGAATGTAACGTTCCGGGTTTTACCTCCTCACCACTATGTAGCGTTCCGGGCTTCACTTCTTCACCGCCATGAAGAATGCCATTAAGTAAGAGTTCCGATGATTTCGGAGAAACAGAATCTGTGCTCATTTTTGCGTTCCGAGCTGAACGTCCGATGTGGATAAATAAAGTTTTCATAATACTTCAAATTGCCGCTTGGTTAACACTTCATTTAGGTGCGGCTTATTAACCCTCTTGAAGTGTCACAAAGGTAACGTATGCTTGTCGGCAATTTGGAGTGAGACGAAGTGTGATATAAAAACACAATGTTTTTTGCTACAACTTATCTAAAAAAGCTCCCGAAAACATACGTGTTGTCGGAAGCAAGGATCTGAAATATTGTCAATAACTATTTAGTGTAATAATATGAGGCAAGAAAACTACCTATTATTCCATTTTTTGTACAAATCAGGGTGTTCTGTCCTGAAAAAAACTTCTTCTTCACGAGTAAGACCAATATCTGAAAGTCTTAGAATTTTTTTCCCTCTCGCCCCCTTGACATTATCCTTGTGGTGTATCAGATCGGAAGAGCGTCGTGTAGGGAAAGAGTGTACGTCCTGGTGTA
>CAZTEP010000173.1:0-3619 GCA_964612325.1 uncultured Anaerolineaceae bacterium | reverse complement strand
CGCATGGCATAATAGAAGAAGTTTTCCGCGTTGGCTGGCTTTCCCATAGTATTAATTTCATTCCATTCAAACCATAAACCGGGTTCATGTTTTTCAATGAAGGCCAGGATTTCATCTTTCTTGGTTAGCGCGAAGCCCGATAAAAGATTGTTTAAGCTATGGGTGTTTGAAGAAACAAAATAAATAGGTTGGGAGATAATATCGGGTACTTTTGCCTGGATGTTATCCCACCAGAGTACTGTCGCTTTACGGTAATCGTTTAATGAGCCACTTAGTAAACGCACTTTGAAATCGAGTGTTTGTAGATGCAGCTTTTTCAGCATGGCTGTAAAATTTTCGTCCCAAATTGAGTAAAGACGGGCAAGGTCATTTTCGCCGATATTTAAATGTGTGCTTAGTTGTTTGAAAAACTCTGGATTGGTGGGGAGTGCTAATTCTAAAAAATCGATTGGCACTGACTGGATAAGGATATGTAATTTGTTCCATTCTATTTGTAGCGCGGTGAGCACAGGAATGACATCGTCAATATCTGAACGTGACGCGATGAAACAAGCGAGGATTTCCTCACCGTCCCAAAAACAACGTCGCCGACGTGCTTTGGCAGTTACGTGTTGCCAGGTTTCAACATTGCCATAGCCAAAATCCTCAAAAATACTCGCTGCTTGACCTAAGATGATTTTTTTTGTTGAGATAATCTGTTCTGGCAAGCGCATGAGGCTATAAATAAGAGCGGATATATCTGGTTTGTTGCTGCGTGCGTATACGTGTAAAGAAGAATTGGATCCTGCATCAACTTCTTCAAGGGTGCGAATAGAAACTTCGTTGTATGACCGTAGCAGGGAATAAATCGTACGCAAGTAAAGGTCGATTTCATCAGATGAGCGGATGGGGACTTGTCTTTCCATAATTACCTCATTTAAAAACTATTAAGATTTTATCATGGAGGCAAGATAATACGTTGTCATGCCTTATAATAGGGATATGAAAAAGATAAATACCCTTATTTTTGACTTTGGAAACGTACTTGTAAATTTACATGATGAAGCCGAATTGCGAACTTTGATGGAAAATTTAGGCCAGCCAGTAGGTGGCATTATGGCTGATATGTTGTTGAAGCCTGGCGGTTCGCAGGTGTTTTGGGATGTTATGCGAGGGAAAATGAGTGAAGCTCAACTTTGGCAGATGATGGCCGAAGAGTGGGATATTCCCCTTGAGACAGCTCAGGAAGTGATGCAGGATGTTGCCGCTCCAAACAGACCTAATTTGCCTTTGATTTCGTTCATCGAAAATCTAAAGGGTGACTATAAGATTGGGGTTTTGAGCAATGCGGGTGATGCAACTTTAGAACGATTGTTGCAATGGTATCCCTACAACAATTTTGTGGATGTCTTTATTATTTCAGCGGAGGTAAAGATGGCTAAACCCGATGCTGAAATTTATGAGTTGATATTGCGAACACTTGATTCAGTTCCGGAAGAATGCCTTTTTGTGGATGATTTGATTGAAAACATTGAGGCTGCTGAACGATTGGGCATTACTGGGATTTGGCATCGTGATAATGATGAAACGATAGCCAAAATGAAAGACCTTTTAGGGGAATAAAGATGCTTTACTTGGTTGCAACACCAATTGGCAATTTAGGCGATATGAGTTTTCGGGCCGTTGAAGTGCTTAAAAGTGTTGATTTAATTGCCAGTGAAGATTCCCGACATAGCAGCATACTGTTGAACCATTATGAAATCAGTAAACCACAAACTGCATTGAATAATTTTAATGAGCGTAAAGTGGCACCTAAGCTCATTGAGCGGATGAAAAGGGGCGAAAAAATCGCATTGATTAGTGATGCAGGCACGCCGGGCATTTCTGATCCGGGTTATTTGTTGGTACGTTTAGCGCTTGATGAGGGTATTGAAGTACAAGCGATTCCAGGACCTTCAGCTGGGGTGATGGCTTTGACGCTCAGCGGTTTGCCTATGCACAGTTATCTTTTTAAGGGTTTTCCACCTGTAAAAGAAGGGCCACGTAAACGCTTTTTAGCGATGGATGCTGAATCAGCTCATACCATGGTGTTTTACGAGAGTCCTTATCGATTGATTTCTTTTTTAGAGACCGCTATAGAGGTTTTTGGTGACCGTCGAGCCTGTCTGGCAAATGATTTAACTAAAAAATTTGAAACTGTTTTAAGAGGAAATTTGAGCGAAATCTTAGCCTGGGTACAAGCTGACAAAATTCGTGGGGAATTTGTTATTTGTATTGAGGGTCTTTCAAAGGAAATGCTTAGAAAACAAACGGATTGAGATCTTTGGGGTTTGTGTAAACATCAATCCCTTCCGATTTTTTTAGTTTATTGACTGCCCAATAAGTTAGGGGGGTGCAAATGAACTCAATGAGCACTTTGAAAAGATAGTTGGTAATTACCAAGGACCAAAATAAGTCTTTGCTGAAGACTTTTGTCAACGTTGCGATGCCGACAAACAATGCTGTATCTAACAATTCTCCGATAATTGTGCTGCCAATTGTTCGCATCCACAAATGTTTGCCTTTGCTGCGGTTTTTCATGAGTGCCATGGTGATGGCGTTAGAGAAACTGCCGCCTAAATAGCCAGCGAGACTGGCAATAACAATGCCACCGCTACTCAGTCCACCTAAAATCATGTTGAAAGCTTCCTGACCACCTGCATTTTGCCAGCTTGATTCGCCAGGCAGATGTTTTATAAGCAAGAACATCAAAAAACTAAAGATTAAAGCAGCAAATCCAATCCAAATAACTCTTCTTGCACGTTTGAAACCGTAAACTTCGGTTAAAATGTCGCCAATAACATAAGCAATAGGAAAAAAGACAGTGCCGGCATCAAAAACTATGGGTATATTGCCAATCGAAAACCCCCAGTCGATAAGTTTTGCTGAGGATGCAAAATTGCTTAAAATCAACACAATTACAAAAATAATTGATACGAGGTCGAGGTATTTATAAGATTGGATGTTTTTTTCTTTGTTCATAATTAGTTTCTACCATGTTATACTACAAAACAGTCAAATACATCTATCTTTAGAGTGGAGTCTTAAGCTACAATATGGCCATGCAACGCTTTTTTATTGATCCAAAATATATTAATGGGAATGATGTTACATTTCCTGAAGCTGTTGAACGCCAGATAAAAAAGGTGTTACGCTTAGAACATTCGGATGCCGTGGTGGTTTTGGATAATACTGGCATGACCTACTTGGTTGAATTGCAAATAAAGCGGGGACAGCCGTTAAAGGGAATTGTTGTAGATAAGGAATTAGGCCGAGCAGAACCCGCAATTGATATGCGTTTGTGTTTTAGTCTGAGTAAAAAAGATAAACTGGAATGGATTTTCCAAAAATGTACTGAAGTAGGTGTTACTGTTTTTCAACCCTATATTTCAAGTCGCAGTTTGGTGCAAGATTTAGAAAGCTTTGAATGTAAACGAGAAAGGTTTACTTCAATTGCCAGAGAAGCGGCTGAACAAAGTATGCGTTCGATAATGCCGATTATTAAACCGGTAAAAAGTTTTGAAGCTTTGATTTCAGAAAAGAGTAATGCCATCAAGCTTATTCCCTGGGAAGGTACCGCAACGGTTGAAAGAATGCGACA
>CAZTEP010000172.1:0-3635 GCA_964612325.1 uncultured Anaerolineaceae bacterium | reverse complement strand
CTCGCAAAAAAATACCGCCTGCCAAGTCGGATTATCGATTTTATTCTCGAGCATCATGGCAATGGGATAACACGGTATCAATATTCCAAGGCTGTTGAATTAGCCGGCGATGAGAGTTTGGTAGACATAGAAAAATTTCGTTACCCGGGTCCTTCTCCACAGTCCCGAGAAACAGCACTCTTGATGCTTGCGGATGGCACCGAAGCCCGCGCGCGCGCCACCAACCCACAAACAGATGATGAAATTTACGCTATCATCGATGCTGTCATCCAATCCACCACCCAAAGTGGCCAATTAGACTACACCGATTTAACCTTGAAAGATCTCAAAGATATACGGGAGTCGTTCTTTGAAGCCATCAAACGCTCATATCATCCGCGCATCAAATATCCCGACCAAAAGCCACTTCAAAAAAAAGAAACGGAACTTGATGATGTGCAGGTGATGAGTGACGATGCTATAGAAGACCTTTCCGAAACTACCGAAACAAATGAATCAGGAGATGCGAATGTTTGAGTTCATCATGCCCGTTTCTTATGCAAGTAAAATAGACCAGAAGAGGCTTGAAACGGTAGCGAAAGAAAGTATCAAGCAAGCCACAGAAGAAACCAACCCAACATTCTCACTCAGAATAACCAACAATCAAGGTATACGCCAATTCAACCATAAGTATCGTGGTATCAATGAAGCAACGGATGTTTTATCGTTTCCGGGTGGTTACGAAGACCCCGAGAGCGGTCATTACTATTTAGGTGACATCATTATTTCATTGCAAATGGCTCAAAAACAAGCTAATGACATTCAAACAAACTTACAATTTGAAATCGAAATGCTCCTGGTTCATGGCATTTTACATCTTTGTGGATATGACCATGCCACAAAAAATAAATATGTTGAGATGAGTCAGTTGCAGGATTCCATTTTGTTAAGCCTTAACAATCCTCTTTTAGGAAGTATTAATGAGCAATAAATTTGTCACTTTAATTAAAAACAATAAAAACCGCATTGATATTATTAAAAGCAGTTTTTCAATCCTGCTTGGCATTTTACTCATCGCCTTACTCATATTTCTCTCTGTAAAGCTTGCCGACGCCACTCGCAAATTCGTTCAAGTAGCCGATAATAGCATTGATAACTTGAGAGAAACATTGGTCATAGCATCTGATAGCATTGATAATGTCGCCAAAAGTTTTGATACATTAGATTCAGCCCTGATAACAGTCCAGGGTTACATTTCTGAGATTAATCCCATCCTCAGCAACGTAAAAAACATTATTTCCACAGATTTGCTAAAGTTGGCTAATGAGGGTCGTGATTCTTTGTTAGCCGCCGCTGATGGATCAAAAATTGTCGATGACACCCTCAGTCTGCTTTCACGCATCCCACTACTCAATTTCAGTTACGAACCCAAAAAGACACTCAATCAAAGCCTGACGGAGCTCTCTGATACATTCGCCACCTTACCCGATAGCCTCACCAACCTTGAAGAAGGTCTGACCACAACCAACACCAGTCTGGAGGCTTTTGACAATAATTTTGCCTCTTTCAACGCGAACATTTCCAATATGAAAAACAATTTATTGGATGTCAGCGAATCAATCGAAGGTTTTGATCAAAAACTCTTAAATATCCAAACAGATCTCCCCAAAACCCAGCGTAACATCATTCTTTGGATTAGTATCATCACAGTTCTCTTGTGTCTTATTGTTGTTGCTTGGATTTTCAGCCAAATTTACACCTTCATTATTGCCCGCGAAAGCTTAAAGTCTGATAGAATAGTTTAGACAAACCATCGGAAGCATCACTATTGTGACTTGTTCCCGACGTTTTACATGAAATTATAAAAATACAATACTTAGGAGTAACAATGAAAAAGGATTTTCTCGACATCACAGATTTCACCAAAGAAGAATTAATAGGCTTTTTAGACCTGGCCACGGAACTCAAAAAAGAGTATTTTGCCGGTGGCAACGAACCTGTTCTCAAAGGCAAAAACCTGGCTATGATCTTCCAAAAGCCTTCACTGCGTACCCGCGTGAGCTTTGAAGTTGCCATGCGCCACCTTGGCGGCGACGCGCTTTACCTTTCCCCAAACGAAATTGGTTTAGGACAGCGCGAATCCGTTGCTGATGTTGCCCGTGTCTTATCTGGTATGGTTGAAGGTATCATGGCACGCGTCTTTGGTCATGAACTGATTGTTGGTCTCGCTGAATGGGCAACTGTTCCCGTGATCAATGGTCTCAGTGATGCCAGCCATCCTGCCCAAATTTTGGCAGACTTTCTGACCATCAAAGAAAAGTTTGGCAACTTCGACGGCCTGAATTTAGCCTATATCGGTGATGGCAACAACGTTTCTGTCTCTTTGATGCAGATGTCAGCCATCCTTGGCACGAACTTCATCATTGCCAGCCCTGAAGGTTACGACATGGAAGATCGCTTTGTAAATGAGAGCAAAGCCATCGCTGAGAAAACCGGTGCGAAACTTTCCTTCTTCCGCGATCCACACGAAGCTGTAAAAGAAGCCACCGTTATCTACACCGATACCTGGGTCAGCATGGGGCAGGAGGAAGAAGCCGCCAAACGCAAGGCTGTCTTCCCACCCTACCAGGTCAACGAAAAACTGGTCTCAGAAGCTCAGCCGGATGCTATGGTTTTGCACTGTCTACCTGCATACCGAGGTGTTGAGATTACTGACGAGGTTTGCGATGGCCCACAAAGCTGGCTGTTCCCACAAGCCCACAACCGCTTGCATGCCCAAAAAGCTATCCTTTACAAATTGATGAAGGACTAAACTAAACACAATAAAATCACGCGACCCGGCTATTTGAAACCATTAACCGGGTCGCTTTTATTATTTGGAGATGACAATGGAACGTTTCGCAAAAATAGTTGCTACATTGGGTCCAGCCAGTTCAGACGAATCTACGCTAAGAGAAATGATTGAAACCGGTTTGGACGTTGCCCGTCTCAACTTCTCGCATGGCACACTAAAACAGCACGAAGAAAACATCGCCTTAATTCGTCGTTTGTCAAAAGAACTCAACAAACCCATCACCATCCTTGCTGATCTACAAGGCCCCAAACTGCGCATCGGTAAACTCGAGAACAACGAATTAACGCTCACCGAAGGTCAAATTATCGCGCTGAATTCCAGTAAAAATCCCAGCGCGGTCCCGGAAGACGTCACCTTCATTCCCTTTGACGTTCCCATGCTCCATGAAGCTGTCATACCCGGAAACCGTATTCTTATGGACGACGGCAATCTCGAAATGGAAGTCACCCAGCTTGATGGGGTAAACATTTACGCCAAAGTCATCGTTGGGGGCATATTACGCTCGCATAAGGGCGTCAACCTACCCGGTTCACATCTTGCCATCCCCATCCTGACCGAAAAAGACCTTTCAGATCTCGAATTTAGCCTTAATCTTGGCATTGATGTCCTCGCGGTATCCTTCGTAAAATCAGCTGAAGACCTTATCCTTGTCAACGACACCCTGAAACGTCTCTGCAAAAGCCGTCGTATTCCGCCAGTCATCGCCAAACTTGAACGCCCCGAAGCAATCGACAACCTTTCGGAAATCTTTGAACACTGCGACGGCGTGATGGTCGCCAGGGGCGATTTAGATCGGAAGAGC
>CAZTEP010000171.1:0-3638 GCA_964612325.1 uncultured Anaerolineaceae bacterium | reverse complement strand
AAAACGTAAAAATGCAATTCATTAGAATCATCTGCTTAAAGGCAATAAATCATTTAAAAATCATGAAATATCAGGCATAGCGTGTTAGAATCATAATGGAATAATATTCAAAAGTGGAAATCTCTATGTCTAAAATGATTAAATGTGTAATTGACAGTATTCGTGTTAGCCTCACCAATCAAGACCGGGTAGTGGTCTTAAAGCAGGTTGATGCGGAACGTTATCTGCCAATATTTATTGGCCTTTTTGAGTCCGAATCGTTAACCATCGCCTTGCAAGGGGTACGAACAGCGCGACCCCTTACGCATAACCTTTTATTAGAAACAATCAAAAACTTAAACGCGAAGCTGTTACGTGTCGAGATTGTCAAAGTAGAGCAAGATGTCTTTTTTGCCCAACTGGTATTGACTGTTGAAGAAAAAACCGTTTATGTTGATTGTCGTCCCTCGGACGGCTTGGTTTTAATGGCTCTTGAAAGAGTACCTTTATACATAGAAGAAAACATTTTACTCACTGCCGGCATTCAACCAGAAGACCGAAAGGGCCATGATGTTTTTTCAACTTTTCATGAGGATGAAACGAGCGAAAAAACTAATTTATCTGATCTAAAACATTTTTTAGACAACTTCTTTGGTGATGATACCGGTGAAACGAAAAACGCTGACACAGAAAGCAATGACGATTCTGAAGAAATGGGTGGGTTTGATTTTGAGAGTTATCTGGAAAGCCTTGACGATGAAATTGACGAAGATGAAGAAAATGATGATGACGATGATGATTTTTCATCTATCGAAATTGACCTTGACGATGATGATGACGATAATGAAGACTATGATGGCGGCTATCCAAAAGAATTTTTTGAAGAAGGACTTGACGACGAGTCCATAGACTATGATGATGAGGACGGATTCATCCCAATCGAAATTGAATTTGACCTTGAAGATGAAGATGATCTGTTAGATTTTTCTGAAGATGACTTGTTGTCGATCATCATTGATGATGACGAAGATGAAGATGAAGATGAAGATGACAACGACGACGATGAGCCTGACCCGGGTTCAGACGGGGATGATGAATAAAAGAGGCCACTATGAGCGATTACGATTACCCACCCGACGATTCCACATCAGTTCAAAACCTGCTTTACAACCGTGAATTTGAAGAAGCTGTAATTGGTTCCATCTTAATCAACCCAGATGCCTTCATTGATGTTCAGCCCATTCTGAAACCCCGTGATTTTTATCTTGATCGTCACGTTTCAATTTGGGAAGTTTTCCTGAGTCTCTACAGCAGAAAAGAAAGCTTAGACTTTCTAACAGTTAAACAAGAATTGGAAAACCGGGGACAACTGGAGCAATGTGGTGGTGCCTCATACCTGGTCGGCCTGACAAACCACGTCCCCAGTTCCTTACATGCGGTTACCTACGCTCAAGAAATCGCAGACCTCGCCATTCGCCGTGGCCTGATAAGCGCGGCGAATGATATTGCCAAATTAGCTTACCGTAAAGACTTATTGGTTGATGATGTCGTAAAGAGATCCGAAAAAGCAATCTTTGGTGCCAGTGAAGACCGCTATAAACGGGAACTTGTATCAATTTACGATATCGCGAACGAATATTCCATTTCAATGGAAAAAGCTGAAAAACGTCCCAGTGGACTGAGCGGTCTCGAAACAGGCTTACACTCTGTTGATCGTGTTTTAGACGGCTTGCAAAAATCAGACTTTATTATTGTCGCAGGTCGCCCGGGCATGGGTAAAACCGGTTTTCTTATTGGAATTGCCAAACATGTAGGCTTGCGCCTCAAACGTAACGTGGCTATTTTCTCACTTGAAATGTCAAACACACAACTCTTGCAACGTATGTTGGCTCAGGAAACAGGCATTGACTCACAAAAATTGCGCTCAGCCAAAATGTCTCCCGAAGAAATGACCCGCGCGGTGGACTCCTTAGCGATTCTCTCAGAAGCGCGCATTTTTATTGATGACACGCCTGCCATCACACCAATTCAGATGCAAGCGAAATGCGAACGCATGAAAAACGATATCGGCCTTGACCTCGTTATCATTGACTATCTTCAACTCATGGCAAGCGATGTTCGTGTTGATAACCGTGTGCAGGAAGTGTCTTATATTTCTCGTTATCTCAAAGTTCTTGCCAAAGAATTAGATGTCCCTGTTTTGGCGGCCGCTCAACTTTCGCGTGCCGTTGAACTACGCCAGGATAAGCAACCAGTTCTTTCCGACCTGCGCGAATCCGGTTCACTTGAACAAGATGCCGATATTGTCATGTTCATCAACAGACCAGACCAAATGAACGAAGACAGTCCCTTACACAATGTGGCGCGACTTGCCATTGCGAAACATCGTAATGGCCCAACCCACAGTGGAATCGAATTAGTATTTATTGAAAAGTTAGCTATGTTCCACGACGCTGTTCGTCCAGAGAAGCCCAAATGAACGATTCAGACATAAAAAGCAGTTTTAATAAAGGCTTTAGCACTGACACTGTCAGCGTTTCCATTCCTCGCGATTTTGTTAGCGCGTGTGCTAAGCTCAACTCTACTGCCATATTATTGTTGCTACATTTTTTTACAATCTCACAAAAAGCTGAAAATGCCGTAGCCCAAATTGTTGAATCTGATTTGCTCAACAGTTTTATTAAATGGCATAGCAGCCGTCTTGAGGAGGCGCAACAAGCCTTGCTTGAACTCCTTGAATCAGCATTTTTACTTCAGTGGACCGAAGAAAACGTCTGTTATCTCTTACCTGGCACGCCAGAAGGCCGTTTTTTAATGCAAGCACTCCAACTGGGTGATGCTACCCTTGTGACAACAACCGAAAAGAAAAAGCGAATCAGCCTAAAAGATGAGCGGCCAAACATTTTTAAACTCTACGAAACCCATTTTGGCATCCTCACTCCCATGATGGCAGACCAACTAAAATGCGATGAAAAAGAGTACCCGGCAGATTGGATTGAAGATGCCATTCGCGAAGCTGTGCAACGCAATGTGCGTAACTGGAAATATGTAAAGGCCATTTTAGAGTCTTGGAAGGAAAAAGGACGTGACCAAAAAACCAACCGCAATCAAAGCGATCTCGAAGCATTTAGAACACTTTATCGGGAACAACAACAGCGAGATGAGCTCTAATATGACAGACAACTACACCCCAAACCCATTGGATCAACAATTCGGTGACCCTAATTGCAAACTGTGCCTTGGCTTAGGGTTTGTTGGCCAGGATGTACCCATCGACCACCCACAATTTGGAAAATTACAGATTTGTTCTTGTCGTCTCAGTCACACCATGGCAATAAAACAAAGCAAACTCTTTGAATTTAGCAAGTTAGGCAACTTAGGCGAACTTACCTTTGAAAACTTCAAACCACGTGGTCGCGTGGGCCTGGCTGAACAACAAGCCAATTCCTTACAGCAAGCCTTCAATTCAGCTCGTCATTTTGCTGAAAACCGCCTTGGCTGGCTCTTGCTAACGGGGACCTATGGCTCAGGTAAAACGCATCTTGCTGCCGCAATTGCCAACCATACGCTTTCAGACGGCATTCCTACCCTTTTCCTCACTGTGTCGGATTTGCTTGACTGGTTACGCTTCTCTTTTAGCGATGAGGACAATGAAAGCT
>CAZTEP010000170.1:0-3653 GCA_964612325.1 uncultured Anaerolineaceae bacterium | reverse complement strand
TGCAAAAGTCCTTGAGCACCATTTCCATCATATATTTTGTGCGGGAATAGGGGCTAAGGGGTCTAAGGGGCGAGTCTTCGCGTACCATAAAGCCTGGCACAACGTCATAAATGGCTGCCGATGAGCTAAAGACAACGCGGTGATGGCCTAAGTCAGCGAGTTGCTTGAAGAAACGCATCGATTTAACCACGTTTTCGTTATAGTATTCGTAGGGTTTTTCGACCGATTCGGGAACAACAATGAGCGCCGCGCAGTGAATGGTAGCGTAGATGTCGGGATGGTCTTCAAAAATCTGGCGTACAGCGTCCTGGTCAGCGATATCCGCGTGGTAGAAGGTGTGCAATTTGGCAAATTCTTTTCGCCCGGTGATGAGTGAATCAAGCAAAATGGGCGAATGTCCGGCATCCGCGAGCGCGGACGCGATTGTACTGCCTATGTAGCCAGCCCCACCGGTGATTAAAATTTTCATAGCACAAACTCCTTCATGGTTTTAGAAACCAGGCCGTTTATTATTGTTTGTCCGGATAGACCATCGGGTTACTGGCAGTAACTTCGCGTACAGTCAACAATATAACCAAACCAACAACCAGGAAGAAGATAATTGAAGCAATTCCCCAGTATTGACCACCATTTTCAGCGGCTTCCGCCGTCCAGCCGATTTTGACGTAGTAGTTGTTCATGCGATAAGCCAGGGTGCTAAAGACCAATGGGCCAACGAAAGTTGAAGTGCGTCCCGCAACAGAAAGAAAACCGTAAAATTCGGTCATTTTATCAGGTGGTGCTAGTTGACTGACCATGGTACGGCTAACGGACTGCGCGCCACTAAGCGAAAAGCCGGCAAACGCGCCGATGATAAAAAAGGCTATCTTGTTATCACCAACGAAATACAGGCATGCCAGGGAGATGATAAGAATCAGCAAAGAGTAAATAACGCTCAGCTTACTGCTGAAGCGGTCAGCGATACGCCCAAACAGCAACGCACCAATTGCGCCGGTGATATGGATAAGGATGACAAAGAGCAGCAACTCTTTGAGTTCCAGTCCAAACAGCGTGCCACCGATAATCGCGGCAAAGTCCATTAACATCATGATACCGTCGTTGTAGATAAGAAAGGCGAACATATAGCGCAAAAATTCTTTGTAAGTGCGAATCTCTTTAAAGGTATGAGCCAGTTTCTGGAAAGCGCCCTTAATCAGCTCTCCAAAAGATAATCGTTCAACAATTTCGTGTTTTTCTTTGACATATAAAAAGGTTGGAATAGATGAAACTAAAAAGACAACCGCGGTAATCAGGAAAGCATGATTGGGTTTAAAAACCTCACTAGCAAATTGCATAGGGAGCAGTACAAGAACCAGGGCAAGGATACCACCCAACATGCCAATCGCCCAGCCCTTACCGGAGATATGGCCAACAGTTTCTGGGGTTGAAACATCTACCAACAGCGCGTCATAAAAGACTTGAGCACCCCGGTAGCCAACTTCCGCCAGAATGAAGAAGACCATCGCCATGGCAACATCTCCCGGACCAACAAAAAAGAGTGCTGCAGTAAAAGCAATGGATATAGTTGTGAAAATGCCCAAAAAAAGTTTTTTCGAACGGGCAACGTCAGCAATCGCGCCTAAAATGGGCGAAAGTATAGCAACGATTATCGCCGCAACGCCTACTGAGATACCCCATAATCGGGTTCCTTCGGCGCCGCCAACGACAACGTTTTTAAAGTAAGCTGAAAATACGGCCAAAAGGATAATGGAAGCATACGCTGAGTTGCCAAAATCATAGGCGTACCAGGCATGTCTGGCGCGTTTTTCTTCTTTACTTTCGTGAATTACGTGATCTTGGATATTCATAATTAGACAACCTTTTCAGTAGTGATAGTGATTGATGAACAACGCACATCATCAACGTTCCGATTGTATCAAAAATTTCTGTATTAAGTAAAAAGAGCTTGTTTAAATATTAGACAAGCTCTTTCCTGAAGTTTAGGGTTGCCAACTAGGCTTTATTTTGTGCTTTTTTTAATTCCGAAATTCGGCTCTTATAAGCGATGGCCTTCATAATTTCCGCCACAATGGATGGGAGGAAAATCAAGGGCAGCATGATCACCCAATTGAACCAAGATAGCGGGACGGTGTTGAAGGGCTCGTTCAGGAAGGGCAAATAAACAACCAACAGAACCATGATGCTCGAGAACAAAACGGCAAGGTTCATGTTACGGTTGCTAAAGACACCGATTTTCCTGAGAGGATAATACTCTGACCGCGCGGTGAAAGCTCTAAAGAGTTCGCTGAGCGAAAGGGTGACAAACGCCATTGTCTCGCCTAAATCAAGACTGCCAGCAAAGTTGAGGACTGCTAAACTGCCATTGAATATTGAAACACCTTTCCAGCCGACCCAGAAAGCGAACAAGGTTGCTGAGGTAATAGCAATGGTTTGGGCGATGATGCCACGTACCATGTAACGGTTGATGATGGGCTCATCTGCTGGACGTGGTGGGTGAAGCATGATGTCGGGATCGCCTTTTTCTGATCCGAGTGCGAGAGCAGGAGCTCCATCTGTAACAAGGTTGAGCCATAAAAGCTGAACCGCGGTAAGCGGGGGTGGCCAACCGAATAGAACAGCAAGGAAGATAATCATAATCTCAGCGACATTACACGAAACCAGGAAGTACACAAACTTACGAATGTTGCTGTAGATGACACGTCCTTGTTCAATTGCTGAGACGATGGAAGCATAGTTGTCATCAGTGAGCACCATGTCGGCGGTCTCTTTGGCAACGTCGGTACCGGTGATGCCCATGGCAACGCCGATATCCGCCATTTTAATTGCGGGAGCGTCGTTCACGCCATCACCGGTCATGGCAACCACTTCGCCGTTCTTGCGCAGCGCGTCCACAATGCGCATCTTGTGCTCTGGACTTACCCGCGCGTAAACGTCGGTGATTTTGACCGTTTCAACCATCTCTTCATCGGAAATTTTATCCAAATCCATACCTGTGAGTACTTGGTGGCCTGGTTGCAAGAGACCAATGTCGGCGGCAATAGCTCGCGCGGTATTGGGGAAGTCACCGGTGATCATTACCGAACGAACACCAGCTGTTTGTGCTTCAGACAGCGCGGGCTTCACTTCTGGTCGTGAGGGGTCGATCATGCCAATGAGGCCCACGAAGATAAGCTCATGCTCGAGTTGCTCAGCTTCAGCTGCCTCGGGAACTTCAGCTACGGGGCGATATGCCACACCCAAAACGCGCAAGGCCTGATCAGCCATGGTTTCGTTAGCAGCCAAAACTGTTTGGCGCATTTCATCAGTTAAAGGTATGGGTTTGTTGTCATAGTCGCTTATATAAGTACACAAACCCAAGACCACATCGGGCGCACCTTTTACAGCAATGGTATACCAGTTGGTTTTTTCGTTGGCATAGTACGGCGAGATATCGCCACCACCCGGGTTGACAATTTCGTGCACGGTTACCATGCGTTTGCGGGTCGAGTCGAAGGGGATTTCTTGTTCGCGGGGATATTTTTCGTTGAGTTCGGTGGTCACCGCGCCGGCTTTTACTGCTGCAACCAGGATTGAACCTTCAGTTGGATCACCTATCATACGGAAACTGGGTTTGCCGTCCACTTCACCAACATGTTCCAGAGAGGCATCGTTGT
>CAZTEP010000169.1:0-3687 GCA_964612325.1 uncultured Anaerolineaceae bacterium | reverse complement strand
TTCCGATCTGATAGAGACTCATTTTAAGAGTCTTGGCACACTATCGGAAAGAAATTTTTGGTAATGATATAAACTTCGATAGGTGTCATACTTATAAACCCTGCGTCAATTTTATTTCGTTCAAAATCGTAAGCAACAGCCTGGATATAAACAGTGTGTTTACCTGGCAAAAGTGTAGTTTTATCCAGTTCCAAAGTAAAAAGACCTTTGCCCGGTTCATCTATAAAGGTTTCAAAAGTATCAATTGGAATTAATTCTGCATCTGGATGCCATGGTGGAAGGTCAATCGAATAATGCATGGCATGAATAGCTGTGTTTCTCGGAGAATGATAATAACTGACTGAATCCAAGTCACCTGTAAAACTGACAATATTTGAAAAGACAGATTGGTCTACTTGCAGGTTAATTATTTCGGGTCCTGCCGGATATTCCAAAGGAAAAGGTAAAGATTTAGCAGCATTTAATAGACCTTGTAGCGTCTGTTGAAATAAATAATCTTCAAAATAACCACATCGTGAAACAAAGCCACCGGCCATCTCGGGTCCGATGCGATATAACAAAGCGGTCATGTTCAACTCTTCGTGCGCGTAATCAACCAAAGTTCCTCTTTGAGCAATAAATTGATTTGAATCGCCTGGAATTGGAAAAGCTTCTGAATCATAAGTAAGCTTGTTTGTTAATATGTTATATTCATCATAATTCCTGACCTGATGGCTTTTTGAATAAAGATAGGGACTAATCAGAAAATTGTCGAAACTTTCAAGATTGATTAATAGGCTGGAATTTGGATTATCTAAAACTATCGCATCGAGATAGGTTTTTATGGCTTGGGTTTCATTTTCTGAAAAGGCACTATTGCCAGGAAAAGTTGAATCGCAGGGGTTATCAGGATAAGGACTCCATTGGTAAGAAAAATTATTGTTTAATAAAACACCACCGTCACCATCAGTACAAGTACCTGGATTTGTATTTTTTGACCAGGTAATATCTTCAGGATTGCCACTTCCATTCGCCTGACTTTCAGCTTTCGCGCGCCCGTCTGGATTTGCCGAAAAGATGAAATGAATAGCAAAATGATCCAGCAGATAATCAAAATCCCAATCATTCGAATAGTTACTTAACAAGTATTCAGCGAAACGTAAATTAATTTCAACCGGTGCAAACGCATTTGCGCGAAGGCCACTGATTAAAAAGAGATTTGGTTTCGGCTCGCTAATAGCTTTGTTTTCAATGACCAACGCATAAATATCATGACCAAAGGAACCGCCAAGATTGGTTTTTTCCCAGGAGTCACCAATATCAATTAAGCTCACCAGATTTGGATAATGCGATTGCAGTTGATTAGTGCGTTGAACAATGCCTGTAAGATTGCGATAACAGCTAAATCCAGGAACCGTATTGGTTTGGGCATTTACAAATGATTTTGAAAAGGGATATGTTGAAAAAAACAGGAAGAAAAAAGAAAACAAAATGAACAAAGGTAATTGTTTTTTATTCATACTTCTACCGTGTCTCTATTTTATCATTGATCAATCCAAATCTAAGAATGTATGTAAAAAATATTCTATTGGGGGACGTGACAGAAAAGAAACACTTAAAAATATACTATATTCATAATAAAGAAGTGCATTGCTTGTGATCTATTGAAATTACCATGAATAAAATGATAATTGTTAGCGGAACTTTATCGAGAATTGAGACCTATCAGAGTATAATTAGAAAGGAAAATAAAAAGAATTAGATAGTTCTTGATCTATGGTCAAAATAATTGATTGAGCAGAGGAGAAAAGATGTCAGATGCATTTATCAGTCTTGAATGTCCGTACTGTGGAAGCAATCTTCAATTGGATAGAGAACGTAATATCCTTGTTTGTCCTGCGTGTGGCAGCGAACACATATTCAAGCAACCACAAGATTCATCTTTTCCGCCATTGATTGAACGTGTTAATCAGTGTCCTATATGTAAAAGAAATGATCAGGTAAATAAAGTCTCAGCAATAATTGGCTCACATGTGCAAGAGACTAATGGCACAATGGAACAAACCGTTTATAACACTGATTCAAAAGGAAATGTTTATACAAGAACCAAAACGGTACCTATACATGCAACTCAGACTACCAGATTAGCAGAAAAGCTCATGCCACCACCTAAGCCTGTCAATGACAAGAAACCTGGTTGTGCATGGGGACTGCGATGGGTTGTTTTATTCTATGCATGTGCAGGAATTCTCGCCGGTATATTATCTATAATAAGCATAATAAGGTTTTTATTTAATCACCAATATAATTACAATGAACCGCCACTTATAATGGGCTTTGTTTACGGTATCATTGGTTTTTTATTGTTACGATGGTTTAATTCTTTAAAAAAGAAATATGCTATTGCATTAGCAAACTACAATGCTTATGAGCAGGAACTTCAAGACATCATTATTCCTCTTTGGCAGCGTTCAATGGCGCGCTGGAACAATGCTTATTATTGTATGCGTGATGATATTGTTTTTATAAAAGAAGAGAATAGCTATATCGAAGCAGACCGTTTCAGGGAATGGTTAGATGAAACAACGAATTGAAAAAGACTCTATTTAAAGTTTTTTTAAAGATAAGCACAGGCATGGTGAGGAGATCATGTCTGTAAAATCGACAATTGAGCTGATATGGCGGTATAATCATGATATTGAACAAATACAATAAGAATGAGGTGCTAATGACTGACAAATTAAGTTGGATCGACGATGAAATCGCCAATCTAAAAGAAACAGGTTTTTATAATACCATTCCCACCATGGACTCGCCCCAGGGCGCGAAAGTGAACATTAATGGTAAAAAAGTACTCAACTTTTGTGCTAATAACTATCTCGGTTTAGCTAATCATCCGCGTTTGGTACAGGCCGCCAAAGATGCCATGGACAAATACGGACTTGGACCTGGCGCGGTGCGTTCAATCGCTGGCACAATGTCTCTTCACCTTGAGTTGGAACGTCGCATGGCTGAATTCAAACGCGTTGAAGCGGCGATAACTTTCCAGTCTGGTTTTACCGCCAACGGCGCGACAATTCCCGCTTTGGTCGGTAAAGGTGACGCGATTTTCTCGGATGAACTCAATCACGCCTCAATTATTGATGGCTCAAGACTTTCTGGCGCTAAAATTCACCGTTTCGCGCATGCTGATGTGGATGATTTTGAACGCGTTGTTAAAGAAGCTCAGGGTACTTTCAATAAAGGTCTCATGATCACAGACGGTGTTTTCTCAATGGATGGCGACTATGCGCCATTGGATAAACTCGTTGAAGTTTCAGATAAATACGGTCTGATGACTGCTGTGGACGATGCTCATGGCGAAGGCGTGATGGGTAAAGGTGGACGTGGTATCGTGGATCACTTTGGCCTGCACGGAAAAGTGGATGTTGAAATTGGAACTTTCTCAAAAGCTTTTGGTGTAGTTGGTGGTGTTGTTGCCGGTAACGCGCGCATTATTGAATGGCTCCGCCAACGAGGACGACCTTTCCTCTTCTCTTCCGCGGTAACTGTGCCGGATGTGGCTGCTTGTATCGCCGCTGTGGATTTGCTTGAAGAATCAAGTGAATTGGTTGATCGCTTATGGTCGAACGCGCGCTTCTTCCAGGAAGAAATGCGCAAACTTGGTTTCAACACTGGCGTAACCCAAACAGATCGGAAGAGCACACG